>CAJYHH010000506.1 GCA_913773825.1 Candidatus Sericytochromatia bacterium
TTTTAGAGCAGGCCCGTTCAGAAGGTCATCTGCTGGCAGAACCAGACTACCAACAGTTAAAATATGCCATGTGGGACGCTTATCAAAACCATACCGCCCATAAAGCCAAAGCTCTCAGGGGCAGACAACGGCTCGAGGCGGAATTTCGCTGGGAACATGCGGCTCGCAAATTTGCTGACTGGATGATCACCCTATGAGCCAAAACTCTTCTAATCAACCTAATAAACCCGCTCAGTCCCGCACGCTTGTTTTTAGTTTAATTGCCCTGGCCCTCATCGCTTTTGGTGGCTTTGCCTATGTGATGAGTTCTGGACTTGCACCCAGTCAGGACCAGACACAAACCAGCCAGGACAACAATGCTCAACAGTCATCTATGCCTGAAACAGATAACGGCACCCTTGAAGGTAAATTAGCCCCAGGTTTTCAGGTTACGAATTTAAAAGGTCAACCTGTCACGCTAGACTCTCTGCGCGGCAAGGTCGTGTTTTTAAATTTCTGGGCAACCTGGTGTGAGCCCTGTAAAAAAGAAATGCCTTCGATGGAGCGCCTTTATCAAAAAATGAAAGGCCGTCCTTTTGAGATTCTGGCCGTTAGTCTTGATGCTAATCCCTCTCAAGACATTCCAGCTTTTCTTGAAAAAACCCAGCTTAAACTGACTTTTCCCCTGCTGATTGATAAAGAACAAAATATCTCCAAACAGCTTTATCGCACAACGGGTGTACCAGAAAGCTTTATTATTGGTGCTGACGGAAAAGTGCTTAAACATGCGATTGGCACTTATGAATGGGATAGCCCTGAAATCTTCAAGTTTTTTGATGACTTGGTAAGCGCTGTTAAAGCTGAAGCTGCTCAGATTCATCAGGGTTAATCTGGACTGACCGTGAAGCAAACTCTATCTTTGGCAGCCTGGTCTCTGATATTCAGCGCAAGTTGTCTAATGGCTTGTACCATGCCGCTGCCGGAGATCACGCCACCAAGTCAGACGCCTCTGCCTGGCGGCAATAATAATAATGGCTCTGGCAACAACACAGGCCAAAGTCAGGTTGTACCGCTAGATCAAGTTTTTGCCCGAACGGGTCTTTATAACGATCAGACCATTCGTTATCTGGATCTCAATACCTGTAAGCCAGGTGAAGCTTGTATCAACCGTTTAAATACACCTCTGAGTCCATTATTACGCTATGAATTCTTTTTTAGCGACAACTCACCTGTTGTAGGTCAAAACCCTGTTTTTAATACCCCTCGTGAAGATGAACTGGATACCCCTTTTCGTCAAGTCATCCGTGTGATCGTGCCTGATGGCTATATCGCAAACACAATCCGCTCTTCACAAAGTGTGGCTGAAAGTCAGTTCCGGACTGAACCGACCAATCGAGTCTTAAATAATCCGATGATCAGTAATGAAAGTCAGGCGCGTTTACCTTTGACTATTGGTCGAGCCTGGTTACAGAACCAGACCAGTGCTTATCTGGATTTAGGCTCAGTCCCCTATAACCCAAGTCTCAACCGCCTGGGGACAGGGGTTGTTTATTTTATGCGCAATCAGGATAAAACGGATCTGCCATCTCAGCCCGCTCCGATTTTTGACTCAGTTCCTGGTGAGCTTCTTTATAGCCCAATTCGTCAGGTTTTTCGTGCCGTTGCTGAAGATCAGGCTAATAATCTAAACGAGGACGCCTCACGCACTATTCGCTCACAGGAACAATTATTAAATGCCGTTAGAAACGGTCAGTTTAGACTGGAGATTACCCAGGATTTTTTCAATTACCCTGTTTATCAGCTTGATCAACTGACCCCCACTACGATTTATAATCTGTCTGTATCTCAGGCTGGTAATTTTCCTGCCTTGCCGACAGGCGCTAACTACTCTCTCTGGATGATCGACCAGCTCAATCAGGCCCGTCTGATTCTGCGTTTTCGTGGTGAAGCGAGTATCCTGCGTGAACTGGGGGCTAATCAGAATCTGACAATTGGTCCAGACGCACCAAGTCTGTTTAGTTTTTCACAAAACGAAGTCGAAAGCTTCAGACATTTTCTTGTAACAATTGAAACAGGAGAAGTCACTCAACCCACAGGTGGCACGATGCTAGAAGCTCGTTACGATTCACGTGAAGAAACTGAACTAAGTGTTCCCTTTTCAGATCTTTATCGGTCACTTCAGCCTGGTAATTTTATCCTGACAGCTCCCACTACGCCTGACATAAACCTGCAAGGCAGCGGAATCTGGTTTGTACAGCGGCGAGATCTCAACAATAACAATCCGCCGATTAATAATAATCTGGATCCAGGTCTGGTTTTGGGCTTACCGCCAAGGGGATGGACTTATAACAGCTGGATTCTAACTGAGCTACGTAATCCTATTTGGGTTCCAACTGGACGCTTTCAAGCCTCTAATCAACCCGATCGTGAACAGCGCTTTAGTACAAGTGAACGTCAGCCCTTTCGCTATCCTGGTGAAGACTTTTTGATTAATCCGCCATCAGGCGTAACCTTCCCTCTGGATCTGACCAGTACAGGCGAGCGTGAAGTAGTTGTCTCACTTGAGCCAGATCAGCTAACACTAACAAGGCCCTTCTTTCAGCTATATCGCGCTAATTTACCTAAAGCAATGCCAAAACAAACCAACCAGACCTTACCGGTTAATAATGTAACTTATCCTACTTTACGTTTGCGACTGCAACGTCAATCAAACTAAAGATGACAAAATTATTGGGAAGATTATGGGATTTCTTTCACTTGCTAAGCCGTCAGCCTGATTTTACTTTAAGGCTTGAATCCGGTCAGGCCAAACTTTGGCAAGGTAAGGCCCCTTCAGGTTTTGTTTCAGACTGTAATGATCTGGCTCGCAACGAAAGTTTAGAGGTTGGCCTTATTTTTGGTATTAGGCGTGATCGGGGTTATGTACTGGAATTTAGTGCAGAGGTACCTGAACGCTATCATCAGACTTTTCGGAATCTGTGGCAAATTCACAGTGGCCAGAATTAAGTAATCGTAACTGACGTAAGCGTCTCAGACGCCAAATAAATCTTGTCGATAAGGCCAAACCAGCTGCCAGTAGGCCTAAAATCAACCCGACCCAGAGTCCTTCAGCTCCCCAGCCTAAGCCAAAACCCAACCAGAAACCAGAACCCAGCCCCACACCCCAATAAGATGCAAAACCAATTAACATCGGCGCAAAACTGTCTTTTAAGCCGCGTAAGGCACCCTGAGAGGTCACCTGCAAAGCGTCAAAAATCTGGAACAAAGCCGCCAGGTGAATCAATTGAGCCGCTAATGCAATCACAGAGGCATTTGCTGAATCATCCAGATTGAGATACACCCCAATCACAGTCAGCGGAAACAACCAAAAGATCAGTCCAGTTAAAGACATACAGGACATGCCTAAAGCCATGCCAATCAAACCAGCCCGCCGGGCACCTTCTAGATCGCCCCGTCCCATTGCTTGCCCAACTCTAACTGTGGAAGCATTTGCGGTTCCCATCGCAATCATAAAGGCGACCGAAGCTGCATTTAGCGCAATCTGATGGGCAGCTACCGCTGTGGTGCTAATTCTACCCATTAAAAAACTCATGCCTGTAAACAGCCAGACTTCAGCCACAATTCCCATCGCCATCGGTAGACCTAAACGCAATAGCTCACCCAGGGTCGTGAGCTCCAGGCGCCAGGGTCCTGCAAACACATGATAGTCCTTGAGCAAACGCTCCCAGGCAATATAACCGGCTAAACACAGGGCCATCCAGATATTGACGCCACAAGTCGCCCAGCCACTGCCTGCCACGCCCAAAGCTGGTGAACCCAAATGGCCAAACACCAACACCCAGTTGGCAAATAAATTCACAACAATACCGCTGATCGCAACAATTAAGCCCACACGCGGCAGCGAGAGACTATCAAGAAAGCCTCGCATCGCAACCACTAGCAAGGCAGGCAAAGCACCCCAGCGCATCGCGAGCATATAGTCTTCAGCAACTCGGACAAGTTCTGGCGGCTGTCCCATCCAGGTTAGCACTCTACCCACATGAGCAAAGAGCATAAAACACATCAAGCCCAGCACAAGTGCCAGCATCAACGCATGTTGGAGACTGCGCCGGGCTGCGGCTTTATCTTGAGCACCATGAGCATGAGCGACTAAAGGGCTAACAGCAGCAACAGATCCCATACAAGGATAAAACAGCATAGAATAAGCTGCTGATCCCAATCCAACACCACCCAATGCTTCAGCACCCAGGCGACCGCAGACAATATTGTCTGTCACTTGTAAGGCTATTGTTGCAAGTTGGGCACCTGCCATAGGGGCAGAGAGTTTAATTGCCGAGATAATATCTGCCAGAAGAGGCTGACGATTAGTTGGACGAATAGGTGATTGTTTAGATATTTGCATGGGGCTGACTCAGAGTCTTTTATTTTTTCACACCCCCGACTTAAACCGGAACAGGATTGCCCTTAAAAAGCAAAAGGCCCACGTTTGTGGGCCTTAAAAAACTCTTGCTTAGCTACTTTTTAACAACTTGCTACAAGCAACTAGCTACGAGCTTTTTCTAACTTATCCATATTATTTAACAAGGTCTGAATAGCTGGCATACGCTGAGCCAGAACCTGACCATGAACACGGGTATAAGTATCATCACGCAACAGAGTTGCCAGTGTGTTGCCAGCTTGATGAAGCTGTTGACGAACAGCTGCGTAGTCAGTGTAATTCTTTAGGCGAGCCATCTGCTGGCTCAGACTGTTGAGTTGCTGAGTGGCATCCTGGCTAACGCGCTCAATGAGATCGCCATCGGCAAGGGTCTGACGCGCCATCCGCAGCTGATTTTCAGCTTGGCGCATGCGATTGCTAGCTTCTTCAAGCCTTCCTTGCTCTTGCTGATAAACGTTCTTTTTGCTGTCATGATTGCTGCGAGCATCCCAGAAAATCTGGCGTGAGCGATCCATTTCACGTTCTGTCCGCTGGACCTCCCAGCGCTGGCGGTCCATGTCAAAACGCAGACGGTTAGCCTCTTGCTGATAACGCTGGGCCTGGTTACGAGCTTGATCAGCTTGCTGGCGATAGCTTGCAGCCTTTTGACGATGGGCATCAGCGTTTTGGGGATCAGATGTCACCAAACCGTCTTCCTGGCGAGCTTGATCATCATAACGACGAGCTTGATTCAGCGAATTTTCATAACCGCGCTGAGCTGAATAATAATCCCGCTCCAGACGCTGATATTTATCACGCTCCCAGTCATAACTACGTTTGTCAGCGTTATAACGGGTTTCAGCATTACGCATGGTGCGTTCAGCTTCCTGAAAAGCCTGAAGCGCCTGTTCATAAACCGGACGAATCCGATCATAGTCCTGACGAGCTTCGTTAAGACGGCTTTCTTGCACTGGGATATCAGCACGAGCACGTTCAACGGCAGCACGGGTGCGTACCAGATTCTGAGTCAGAATTTCTTGAAGCTGAGGAGCGCGTTCAGCAATCACCTGCTTGGCTTGAGACAATTCGGGGCGATACTGGTCGCGTTCACGCTGAGCGACTACTTTAGATTTAAGCATAACTAAATCACTCATGCTGCTAGCAGCAAAACGAATCGGCTCACCTGTTGGGCCACCGTTAAAGCTATAACTGACGCTCTGACCTGCTTTTAATTGCTGCCAAGCTGCAAAAGCATTATCTGTGCTTAAGCCTTTGTCTGTGCTGAGGTAACGCAAAGCATCGTAATGCTCAGAGGGTAGGAGCGGCGTGGGTTTCAGGCTGCCATTCAGGGCATCATAAACAATCATGTCATCAAGATTATTCAGGGTATTACCTGCATAAGTCAGGGCACGGCCACTTTCGAGATGTTTGTAGACACTGTAATAATTATTAACCGGTGAGCTGAATTGGCTGAGTTTAAGCGCCGTCAGGCGAGCACGTAAATCAGCATCAAGGGCTTGGTTGGCCTCATTGTTGACAAGATTGAGTAAGATCGCAAAATCTTTGTCGCTGTTAATCCCAGCTCCGTCAAGGCTCAAACGCTTATCCCCGCTGATCCAGGCCAGATAAGCCAGATCACGCGAAACGTCCTGGCCATTCAGTTTCCAACCAGTTGTGGGTAACTTGGCAAAAGTAGCTCGCAGGCCTAAGCCAGGATCTTTGCTGACTGTCCAGCCTTGAGCCACAACATGAGCAGCTAAATCTTTGGGTTTAACGTCTTTGCCGTTAATCACAATTCGCCAATCGCGCTTGAGCTGATCATAAGCACCATAAGCATCCAGCCGTGAATTTTCTTCATTGCTGTTATAGGATTCAAGTTTTTGAGTACCCGCAAACAGCAAAGGCAAACGGAACTCAGGTTTAGCAACACCGTGATCACCCTGACGGCCCTGTAGATCATCAAGCAGCATTAATTCTTCAAGGCTATCGAAATAAGTGTTGCGATTACCAGCTTGTTTATTGGTAATGAAGATGTCTTTGCCTTCTTTTAAACGGCTAAGAGCTTCATTATTGTCAATTTTAGGGCTACTAAAAAAAGCTGATTTTTTGATGTCACCATAGCGCTGGCGAATCGCATCTAGAGCAGCACGGGCTTCTTCATCACTAAAGTTCTTGCTAAGCAGCTTAAGCGTATCGGTTGTGGAGGTAGGGTGTACTGTAGAAACTGCCCCAACAGACTGAGCCGGAACAGCAACTTGTGCTTTGAGTATCCCTGTTGCTGATGCTGAACTCTGAATAGCCTGAATCATGTTCGATTCCTCCAGAAATTAAGTAAATACACGAGACTTAGCCATGGTGATTTAACTGATATAGAACCTTATCTTAATTACTTGTTAACTCTAGAGAAAATCACAAATCTATTTTTCAAGCTTGTCTAAAGGTGAAATTTGTTTAAGATCGCCTGCTCAGATTAAAAGCCTAAAAAAGGGGAATATATTAATAAGGTATAACCTTTTGATAAGCTTAAAACGCTCAAAAACGTTACTATCACTCATGTTTAATCTTATAGACAGGCATAAATTGAGTTAATTAGCTTAGGCAGATCATAACCAGACCTAAGTCTTTCTTAACCTTTTCTTTAACTTCTTTACCTTACATTTTACCTTTTATTAACCATTACTTAAACTTAATCACACAAGATCTTAATTTGCGAACCCTATAAACTGATCAAGTCCAGAGCGCAGTGCTCTGAGGGTAATGAACCGGCAGTCAAAACCGACTGCAAGTCGGTAAGAAACATTTAATTAATAAAGAGGACAAACCAAATGCAGATCCAGAGCGTCAACAACTTCGTCAACAGCTACATGCCCTACAAAACTGCTTCCAGCCCGGTTGTTTCCGACAATAGCAACTCCGGCAGCGGTATGTTCTCCACCGACTTCACTTCAATCTCCTCCATGGTTGCTCATGCCGGCGGCGGCGGCTTCGCAGCTTACAAAGTCAGCGGCCAGATGGCTGAAGGCATGAAAAATCTTTTCGGCAAAGGCACTCCTGCTGACGGTGGCGCTGCTAGCGGCATCGGCCAGAACCTGGCTCGTGGCTTCAAAGGTATCGCTCTCAGCGGCCTCAAAGGTGCTGGTCTGAGCGCCCTGGTTTCCGCTGGTGTTTCCGCAGTTTCTAACGGTGTCGGCGTCGCGACTGGTAAAGTTGAAAGCTCTGTCGCTGTCAACAACGTTGTCAAAGACACCATCGGTGGCGCTGTCGGCGGTCTGACTGCAGTAACTGCAGGTGGCCTGGGCAGCATCGCAATGGGCGCCCTCAAAATCGGTGGCATCCCCGCTACCGTCATCACCGTCGGCCTGGGTGCTGTCGGTGGCGTCCTCGGCGGCCAGCTCGCCAAAAAACTGACCGACAACTTCTAAATCCCAGGTTCCAGGCAGGCATTGTCCTCGCCTGCCTGATACAACCTTATTTAATACCCGCTCTCTGGAGAATTTCTGAGAGCGGGTTATTCACGTTTTTGGACTTCTTTTAATTAAGGGCACTCACTTAATATCTTTAGTTCAGTAATTAATTAATTCATTAACTAGCTCTCTGATAACTAGAAAAAGAGATGGTTTTGTGTTTTAACGCTTTCTAGAGAAAGTCTTAAACTTTCCTTTAATTTTATTAGACAAAGCTTCCCCTTAAGTTAATCGTCCCTTAAATTAGGCTGCACAAGATCTTAATTTGAAGCCACGATAATCAATTTATGAAAAGCATCAAGGAAAGGGAGTCAAGGAGATGAGTATCCAGAGTTTCGTCAACGGCGTAAACACATTCCAACAGAATGTGGGTGCAGTTCAGGGCGCAGCCGAAGCTATGATGCCCGCTGTATACGCAGTTGACCAGGCCGTCAATCAGGTGGCTTCGGTTTTCACCGGTGATACTTATCAAACTGCCCCTTCTTATTACCCGGTTGCTCCCGTGAGCATTGGTGGCCCCAAAGCCGGTCTGATTGGCAGCCTGCTCGCAGGCGGCGTGACCGGCGCAGTAATGGGTGGCCGCACTGCTGACGCTCTCCGCGCTTTTAAAGCAGAAGGCATCGGCGCCGGCATGAAGCAACTCGGTTCTGCCAGTCTCAAATCGGGCCTGATGGGCGCCGGTCTGATGGGTGCAGTATCCGGTATCAAGAATTTTGCAGCCGCTTCTCGCGGTGAAATCACCCACGCTCAGGCTGGCGGCAACGTCGCAGCTGACACCATCGGCGGAATGCTCGCCGGTACCGGTGGCGGTCTCACAGCCGGGATGGTTTCGATGTTCCTGCCGGCAGGTGGCCTGGTTGCCACCATCGGCGCAGCAGTCGCCGGTGCAGTCGGCGCAACGGGCGTCAACATGCTCTATGACGGTAGCGGCGCCCGCGACAGTATCGCCAGTAAGTTAACCAGCACCTTCGGTGGTACCCCAGCTCCCCAAAGCTACTACCCTCAGCAAACTTACGGTTACTGAGACAAAACAAGTTCTTAAAGTCCCCGGTTCGTTTTCCAGAGTAATGATAAAAAAAATAATGGCTTAGAGGTAAAGAACAATGACAAGCATCAACACCGTAACCAGCGCATACAACCCCTACGGCGCTCCCCCCAGCGACCAGGCTCCTTCAAACAACACTCCTTCAGTTCCCAGCGCAAGCTCCACCCTCCCCACTCTCGGTGCTTTTGCAACTGATTTCTCTTCTATCTCTTCCATGGTTGCTCACGCTGGTGGCGGCGGCTTCGCTTCTTACAAACTCGGTAGCCAGATGGGCGACAGCATGAAGTCCGTCTTCGGCAACGGTATCAAAGGTTTCTTCGGCGGCGTTAAGAACGTTGCTTTCACCGGCATCAAAGGTGCTGGCCTGAGCGCTCTGGTTTCTGCTGGTGTTTCTGCCGCAGCTAACGGCATCGGTGTTGCCACTGGTAAAGTTGAAAGCGCTGTCGCTGTCAACAACGTAATCAAAGACACCATCGGTGGTGCTGTTGGCGGTCTGACTGCAGTTACCGCAGGTGGCATCGGCAGCATGCTGTTCCGTGGCGGCGGCGTAATGGGCACTGTCATCTCTGTCGGCCTCGGTGCTGCAGGCGGTGTAGCTGGCGGCATGCTGGCCAAAAAGCTGACCGAAAACTTCTAAGATTTTCTAAACTCTGCCGGATAGTTTTAGACAACTGTCCTCGCTGTCCGGCACCTAAGCCATTATCATTACTCCCTGTTTGGAAAGCTCTCACGAGCTCTCCAAACTTTTTGTTTTTTGGAGTACTTGAAAAAGCAGTTAAAGCCTTATTTTTAGCCCATAAAAAGATTGGTTTTAATTTGCGATCTTAAACGTTTGTTAACCAAATCAAAGCAAGCTGTTAATTTAAAATGCCGATAATCTCTATAGAGGTTTCGACCATGACAGTGAGTGCAGTACATCCCTTAACATCTATTTCCAGCAAACTTGGCCAGGAGCCACTTAAGCCCCTGAAGCCAATCTCTGGCGATACTCCCCATGTCAGCCCTGATGACATTGAGTGGGCTAAAAAGCTCGACAAAAAGATGGAGTACGGCTGGATTCCTTCAGATGAGGATCAGCAGCGCTATAACAAAATTGTCGAAAGCCTTAAAGCAATTCGTGATGGCGGTGGTTATGTCTATAAAGACACCACTTCTTTTAGCAGCAACCCGCGCGGTATTTCAGCCATTGGCAGTCTGTTTGGCCGCACCCTATCTGGTGGATACATCGGTTATCGCTACAGTCATGATGTTGCAACCATCACTCGCACAACTTATGACCAGATCAAAACCGGTATCGGCAGCGGTGATTTTGGCGGTGCACTAAAAGGCTTAGCTGGTGGAATTAAGTCCAGCGGCATTATCGCCCTTAAAGCAGGTGGAATTTCCAGCGCGATTAACGCTGGCACCTCAGTTGTTTCAAATGTATTCGAAACCCTTTCTGGTCGTCAGACAGGTACTGAAGCCGTTGGTAACGTCGCGGCTGATACAGTAGGTGGGTTTTTGTCAGGTGTTGGCGCCTCAACATTCTCTGGCATCTCAACCTTGGGTCTGTCTTTGGCTGGTACTGTCGGTCTCCCACTCACAATCATTGGCGTAGCAGGTGGCGCAGTCGGTTCTGTATTGATCGACAAAGCCTATAAAGCCTCAGGCTTGTTTTCCAACGTCAAAAGCAAAGTCATCAAGCTCATCGACTGATTTAGGTCTGGTGAGAAGTACAATCAATCCACTTCTTGATGCATCCGCAACAATTACTATCTGGCTATAACAGCTGTTTATAACCCAGATGGGCGCCAAACTGACGAATGGCCCAGCCAAACTCACTTTCATCCCCCTCAAACTCCCAAGCACTCTGTTGTTCAAGTAAAGCTCGCGTCGCCAGATTGCTATAGGGAATCACCATCGGCATCAGATAATTTTTAAGTGTCGGCTCCAAAAGCCATTCTGTATCTAGAGCACTCTGTACGGGTTCTCTAAGATTATGCAAAATGCCAGCTAATTGCTGAGGTTGAATCTGTTTCTGGCTCAGCAATTTTTCAAAAAACAGCGGCAATGTACGCCAGCTCAGCGGATGATTCTGAGCGATTAAAACCACATCCTGGCACAGTGCAAACACAGGTTGTAGAGCCGGATCTAACGGAGCACCTGAATCAAAGAGCCACAGATCATATTGATCTTCTAAAAGCTCATACAGCTCAGGCACATCTTCAGGATCTAAACCCAGTACTAAATCAAGTCCTGGACGAACACTATGGCGCTGAACAGACTCTACACGTTCTGGCATTTCAAGATTTCCCCAGAAAGCCAGACTGCCAGCCAGTGGATCCAAATCAGCGATTAACACACGTTGACCTGCTTCTGCCAGACAGATTGCAAAATTAGAAATACAAAACGTTCGGCCAGAACCACCCGTATGCCCAGTCAAAAATAAAGCGCGACTCATGGTTGACCGCCAGCACGACCTTTAAGTGGTTTTAACTGACTATAAAGCCGCTCAGCGAGTAGCTGATAAGTTTCACGAGCAGGTGTCATTTCTTGTTTTGCTAGATCACCTAGATCAAGCACTTCTTTTGTAAGCTGACTATCTTCAGGAATAGATTCAGGTAGTAAAATTCCCACATACTCACGTTGTAAAGTGCCGTACAGACTTGTCTGCAAAGCATTTAACGGTTGATAACGTGTAACCAGTACGCCTAATAAGCGCTGACGTAGAGGGTCAAGTTTACGTTCAAGCAAAATTGCTCCCTGTTCAAGGACCCGCATACAAGCAGGCTCCAGCGTCAGAGTTAATACCAGAGCATCTAGAATGGGCAGGAGTTGTACCGTTAGAGCGTTTTGAAGTGAAGGCGTGTCGACAACGATTAGATCCCATCCCTGCAAAAAATTCTCAGGCCAACGAGCAGGCTGGGGCCAGGAATCGGGTAACCAGTGAGCATAATCCAAATTATTTGCCACAGCTTGAATCTCACCTAAAGCAGAGGGCTGAATCCCCATTAAGGCAGTTGCTGCTTGAGCTGGATCCGCATCAACCAAAAGGACACAAAAACCTTTTTGCGCCCAGCTGCGCGCGAGTTCAAGAGCGGTAGTTGTTTTGCCTGTCCCACCTTTATGACTGATCAGCCCTAACACAACAGGCCGTGTAGAAAAGCCGCTGCGATTGGCAGCATAGGTGGAATCAGCCGCATTAAGCGTTAGCACCTTTTCACGTCTGAGTGGATCAAGACTTTCAAGCTCAACCAGAGGGTACTCAGGCATAGCCTCGCCGGTTTCAGATGTTTCGTCAATGACAAAAGTTTGACTGGAATCTAAGACGGCAGCTGAATCATCTACCATCACATCATCGCTCAAAAACGGTCTAAGACGAGTTTGTAGCTTGCGCATGCGCCAGAATAACAGACCGCAGCAAACAATCAGGAGCAAGATCACAAACAACATTGTGAGGATGGTTACGTTTGTCGACATGTCTTTATTATAAAAGACCCCAGCTTTTTGCATAAAAGCCAGAAGGGGGAATTTTGCAAAATTTAAACAACCACACCTTGTTTGCGTAGATTGTCACAACGACTCTGGTCAAAATCGAGCAGGTTTTGCAAGACCCAATCCGTGTCAGCACCCAGTGCAGGAGGAGCTTTAAGCTCAATTTGTTGAGCACTGGAATGAAAAGCTCGAGTGCGCAGACCTTTTAAACCATTTTGGTCAATTAATAAACCTTGCCCTGCAGGAGTTGCCAGCGCCTCTGAAACCGTCTGAACTTTACCCGCTGGAATTTCTGCCTGCCAGAGCTTTGGCAACAGGACTTCCGATTCTTGACTGGCAAAAAGTGTTTTAAGCTCCTGATGTAAAGCTTCACGAGACTGAACGCGCGCTGGATTGCTTATAAATCGCAGGTCATCAGCAAGTTCAGGTGCACCTAAAAGTTTAACTAGACTTCTGAACTGTGCATCACTTCCAATTGCGAGCATTAATTCACGCCCATCAGAACAGCTATAAAGGCTCCCATAAGGTGCAATATTGGGATGTTCAAGCCCCAAAGGCTGGGGATCTGTGCCAGCTACCAGCCAGTTACTCGCTTGATTAGCCAGAGAAGCTAAAGCTGACTGCATCAGCGAAACTTCAATATAGTCACCCTGACCACTACTGATTCGTTCAATCAGACTCACTAACACAGCTTCTTTAAGTTGATGAGCCGCCAGCAGATCCATTAAGGCAACTGGAATTTTGACAGGCTGTTCACCTGGGCGAGCATTGAGATAGAGAAATCCACTTTCGGCCTGAATCAGGGCGTCGTAACCGGTCCGTGTATCATTAGCCCCATAGCCTGTCAGATGAGTATAGATCAAACCCGGGTTGTCAGTCTTAAGACTGGCGTAGTCCATACCTAGGCGTTCAGCAGCACCAGGTTTATAATTTGCAATTAAAATATCTGCCTTTTGAGCTAATTGCCTTGCCAGCTTTAAACCTTCAGCTTGTTTTAGATCAACACTCAGGCTGTATTTGCCCCAATTGACGCAGGAAAAATAAGCCGAAACCGTGTTTTCAGGCGCTTCTGTTTTTAGCTTCCAGCTACGGGTAACGTCTCCGTTTAAGGGTTCCAACTTGATCACAGTCGCACCCATCTCGGCAAAAAAAGCGCCAACAGCTGGCCCAGCGAGGACTGAAGCACATTCCAGCACCAGCAACTCAGAAAAAAAGCTCATGGCTCAGTGCCTAAAAAAATTTCAGTTAACATACAGCGTAAACTGCCGCCGCCAATCCGCTCAATTGTTGGAATGGCACAGGCTTGTAAGGCTGTGTAACGTTTTAAACGTGCCACTTGTTGAGGCTGAAGCGCCTCACGAGCCGTTTGCGACATCAGCAGACAAAGTCCAGAAGGGGTTTGCACCTGTAGCATATTGCCAGCAAAAGCGCGGACTTGATCCAGACTTAAATGAATGCTCTCTAGCTGATCTTGATCCAGACTGGCTTGAATCTCTTCACATTCATCGTCGCTCAAGACCGCTTCTGGAGACCAGAGCGCAAAACCCTTCCCAATTGTAATCAGAACATTGGTATGGTAGATCGGATGCTCACGGCCATCGTGTCCGGGTAAAGCTAAGGGTGAAAAACTCACAGGTGTATAGCCGAACTTGCCACACCAACGCCGCAGCAGATGTAAATGAGTGCGTTCCGACAAAGCAGCATAGGCTTTTTTATGGACATGATCCAGCACCAAACTACCTGTGCCTTCTAGATAATGTCCGGCTTCAGCTAAGGCTGACCAGTCGATCAGATTCTCACTCCAATAACCTTCATCAGCTAATAATTCGGGCAGATCACGCCGTAATTCACTGCGTCGCAAAGGTGACTTCATCGGGTAAAACATAATGGTGCCATCAGGATGCAGGCTGACCCAGTTATTCGGAAAAACCGCGTCAGGTGACTGACTGAGGTCATCTAACACAACCAGCTTTAGGCCCAGTTGCTGCAAAGTAGAGACAACACCATCAAACTCTCTCTGAGCCAAAGCCAGTACGTCCGCTGGAGCCTGACTCTGACTAAAAGTATTGTCGGCATTTTCAGGGTTGTAGCCAAAGTGAGCCGGACGCACCATCATTAACGCTGTTGTGTTCATAAACTTGTTCCACCCAGCTCTTCAATCGCTGTCAAAATGCCGTTTTCAACGACTAAACGATGATAAAAACCACCAACAGGCACTCTTGATCCTGTTTTGAGCAGCCACTGGGCTTCTTGCAAAACCGGTAAACCCTGAGTACTATCCTGGCAAACAATCTGGGTTTCAATCGGCAATTCACCAAGTGGATGATACCAATTGCTGATCCCGTGTTTAAGCGTCAGACGCTTCCAGTTAACCGCCCGCTCATCATCTTTGGTATCTGCAACATAGTGATAAAGGTGATAGCTTTCAGCCCCTTCACGAATAAAAACTAACTTAAAGCCATAGCGGGCAACGCGATAGCCTAACTCTGTGTCTTCATGGCCCCAGCCCACAAATTCAGCGTCAAACCCGCCAACCAGTTCTAGATCTTCACGTTTCATGGACAGCGCATTGCTATCCAGAAAATAAGTCTCAGCAACAGGTTCATTGCGCTCAAAAAGCTGATAACGCACACGACTATCAGGCTTGAGAATATCTTGATGTTTAGGAATATACTCTGCTGGTGGCAAGCCAAGATCGTCATCAACGGTCTGCTGCATACGCCAGACAAAACTGTTCACGATAATTTTTGCTTTGCCATAGCGAGCATGGGTCTGAACGTGAGTCTGTAAAAAGTCAGGCGGAATGACTAAATCACTATCCAAAAACACAATTAATTTGCCCCGTGCAGACTGCAAACCCATGTTTCGCGCTTCGGCAGCTCGAAAGCCTAAATCTTCCTGCCAGCGATAGCGTAAATTTAGGCGATCGGTATAACTCATGGCGACTTCACGCGTATCATCACTGGAGCCATCGTCGCAAACCAGCACTTCAAAAGCTTTTTCTGTCTGCCAGGTCAAAGACTCAAGACAATGGCGCAGATTACGAGCACGATTATAAGTCGGAATAATCACTGAAATAGTGGGTGTGGGAAAAGGTGACGCTAAAGGCGCAACAGTCTGACGTGTGGACTTAAAATCAGTCAGCAACTGCTCCCAATCAGCCGCAATCAGATCCCAACGAAACTGATTATAGATACGCTCTCTCGCTTGTCGGCTTAACTCATCACGCCGTCCACGATCACGCAACAGTCCGACTATTACTTCAACAAAGTCTATCGCGTAAGTTTCGCTTTGGGGCTCACCCTTAATTAATATACCCGTTTGGCCATCCAACACAGTTTCAGGTAAAGCACCACGCTGACTGGTCACAACCGGAAGTCCTGCGGCCTGGGCTTCTAAAGCAGCAATACAGGAAGTCTCAGCCCAAAAGCCTGTTGTATGAACAGGCTCAGCAGCCTGATTAGGATAACTGAGTAGATAGCCCTTACTCAGGACTGTGGCAAGCTCCGGATGGGGGAGGGGATCATGTAAAAATACCCCTTCAGTTTGACGGGCTTGTTCATACAGAATACCTGCACGAGCTTGATTCCAGGCTTCATCTTTACCCCAGACAGTAAAGCTGGAATAAACGTGAAGCTCAACATCCGGAACCTGCTCACGAATTTGAGGAAACAGATCTAATAATCGGCCTAAGCCCCGATCCGGAACACTCGTATAAAGCAGGCGCGGAGGCAAAGCAGGATCAGGGTCAGCTTCAAAATAAGGCCAATTAACGCCATTCCGCCCGATCCAAAGATGTTCAGATGGAAGATTAAAGATTTCTGTTAGCTTAGCAGCATGCCAATCACTGACTGCAATCAGGCGATCTGCACGAGTTGCAAGAATCTGGGCAAATTCTGCGCGCAGATCTGGCATTTCATCCCAAAGGTAAGCGTAGTCATTATGTGACCACCAAAGCGTAATTCGAGCTGGTATACCGAGTTTAAGCGCTAATTCATCAGCTACAGCAACAAAAACATCTAAAGGATTTTGACGAGCAAAACGTGCCAATTCACTAGTATTGCGATAATGGACTCCATCTAAACAACCAGCTAGCTGATCACAGTGGCAAAAAATTTGAACATCGTGGCCACGTGCAGCCAGTTCACGGGCCAAGTAGATCATAGCACTCTGAGTACCGCCAAGCGGCTCAGTCCGAACAGTTTCACCGTTAAAGCGGCGTTTGATGCGGTTTAAAAACGCGATACGCATGCAATCAGTTTAACCGAAAATCAAATCTGTCATGGCCTAGAGCCGAAGATCCAGCGCCTATTCAGACTCAAACATGTCAGCTCAGCAGCAAACGATAGAGCTTATTCTGGCCAGAAAGCCCTTTCAGATTTTTTTCAAATGGTTCAAGCTGATAATCAGTGAGCAGTTCTGAAACGCCATCTGCACTGAGCATTTCGTCTGATAAAACAATATCTTCGCCTATACTCTCACTTTGAATACGGGCTGCTTTGTTGATAGTTGAGCCAAAATAGTCTAATCTCTGATTGAGGTTTAAAGCAATACTTGAACCTCGGTGTAAACCCAACTTGAGAATAATCGGACGTTCAGGCTCTTGCTGATTGCGCTGCTGAAAAGTCTCTTGAATTTTAAGCGCACAGGCCAGTGCTTTGGCTGGGTCTTGAAATACCGCCATCACGGCATCACCAATAGTTTTAACCACTGCCCCCTGATACTCACGAATCAGGGCCTGCATAATTTCAAAATGGTCATGCACCAGACTAAAAGCTGCTGCATCACCGCGCGCTTCATACATCCGAGTTGAATCTTTGAGGTCACTGAACATCACAGTCAGATTAGAGACCGACAACTGAATCCCAGGGCGAAGGACTTCAGAGCTAAAACTATCGCGAAACTCCTGCAAAGTTGAGACTAAGGCTGCACTGACTCGTTGTGAGCGCCAGGATAAATTTTCAATTCTGAGCGTTTGAAAATGAGGGCTGGTATTTTTGAACGTCAGTCGACACCCATAAGCGAGTTTAGCTGGATCTCTTTCCAGAGTCATTAAATCTTCAGGCTCAAGCGTTAAGCGGTCTTTACCTTCAGAATGAATTTCAAAATCACGCCAACCATTGATTGCAGAAGTTCTAAACCGATAGCGACCTGGTCCTAATAAAAGCCTAAAGCCCTCTGTTTGACCAGACCAAAGATTTTTTTGCATTACAAAATGCGAAGTATTGGATGGCGAGCCAGCACAAAATGGCGCATCAATAAAACTGCGAACAGTCAGTACAGGGTGGAAAGTTAGTTCAAAGTTCTGGTCCAGACTCACACTAAAGTCCAGATCGCAAAACTCACAGTGAGCATCAGGATTAACTTCGCTCAAGCTACTGGCTTCAGCTTTAGAACCCTGGCAGCCTGGGCAAATCAGATCCCAGCTTAGATTAAGAAATCCCGTTTTTGTGGCTTTTAAACAAAACTGGAGGGTTTCCATGGGATCCAACTGATAAAACTCAGCCAGTTCAAAAGGCCTCAACTTACGCACATATCGATCTGGAGCAGTATAGATATACTCAGCCAAACAACGGGCAATGCGAGGATTTTGCGATAAAGAGCTCCAGCGTGATTCCAGACGAGTAATCGCGTCACGATGGTTTGCCGGCTCATCCAGAAACGCCTCAACGCCCAAAGAAGCTGGACGCCCTGCTCGTGAGTCCATTTTTTTGTAGACATTCGCCATTCGTTCCAGAATCATCTGGAGTCGACCACGAATTAAAAACCATGGAAGTTTAGATACAACACTGACGCTTATAACAGCTTCTGTTCCACCATCAGACAAAGGCTTAAGTTCACTGGCAAAACAGTAATAGGCAACTGGCCCCTGTTCAAATAAACGCTCAACAAGCAATTTTTCTGGGGCGTTCCATTCATAAGGCAATTCTTCATAGCGAATCGGCAGGCCCATTTCTGTACTTTGGACCGTTAGTTCGCTACCCCCAACCCCCGTGGGACGGGCTGTAATCTGAACCTGAGGCATAGCGGTCTGAGCATTGACCATATCTGTATTTGAAACAAATGGCCAGAGCTCTTCAGGACGATGTTTAAGCCGAATAGTAGAAGTCGCAGTTCGGGCCTGCTGGCGCATGGACTCAACATAAGCCAGGGATCTTAGATCTTCAGGTCGCACAGAGACTCCTTCACAACTCGCCACATCTGTATGCATAGTATACGAGTTTAAAGCGAAGCACTGAATAGGCTTGCAAACAGTTAATCAAGTTACAGGTCTATTGTTAATTAATTTGCAGGATTGGCAACTGTATTTGTTTTCGCCGCGTTTTGTTTGATGTAATTATGTAAGTCATGTCCAAGGCTAAAGATATCAGAAGGAAGCATCACAATGGTGGTTGTATTGTGCTCTGTTCCGATTTCAGACAACATCTGCATACGACGCAGTTCTAAAGCTGCTGGATTGGCAAGAATCAGCTCTGAAGCTAGAGCCAGCTTACG
>CAJYHH010000507.1 GCA_913773825.1 Candidatus Sericytochromatia bacterium
TGCATGCGAATGCTGGCGCCCGCATTGTCCGGCACATGGTTCCAGATTCCTTTGGCCAGGTCTTCTTGAGAAATCACCTGACCTTCTGCTTCCATCAGCATCTGCAGAATCATTGATTCCAGCGGCGTGACGCGAATCCGCTCATCGGGTGTCTGGAGTTCGGCGCTATCGGGATCTAAGGTAAAAGCCCCAAGCTTAAGTTGCTCAATTGGCCGCGCTGAGCGTCGGGGCGGACGCAGCAGCAGCGCTTTGGTGCGCCAGAGTAATTCCTGCATATCAAAAGGTTTCAGCAAATAGTCATCAGCCCCGTGGCGATAACCTTCCCCTTTGTCTTCCTGACGAATCCGGGCCGTCAGAATCAAAATCGAACAATCAGGGTAATCCGATTCCTGGCGCAGGGTTTCACAGACAATCAGACCGTCAAAACTTGGCAAAGTCAGATCGAGAATCAGCAGTTCTGGCCGCTCAGTTTTGGCCAGCGCCAAAGCCTGCGGAGCATCTTCCGCTTCCAGTACTTCATAACCTTCACCGCGCAGATTAAGACAGATCAGGCGCCGAAGTTTAGTGTCGTCCTCAACAACCAGAATTTTATTTGCCATGCTTCATTCTTATCCAATCAAATATCCATTCAATTATCCATTCAAAAGCGGGCTCAAAAGGGAGCTATCATAGTGACGCATGGTTCATCTATACTCTACCAGCCCCCCGCTGACAAGCAGACTGCTAACAGCTTTAATCAAGGCCCGTCTGACGACATCTGGTCGAAGAGTCCTGTCAACCAGCAGTTTAGAGCTCAATCCGACAAAAACAGCTTTTAAACCCTACTCAAACCCATCATCTGACTGCCCTGCGCTTTAAGTAGGGTTTTAAGCTGTCTCATCACTGACCCAGAGTCCTGAAACAAAAAATTCAGATCACACCCTACAACATTATCGTTCAAAAGCTATCGGGTCAGAGCATCAAAATCATTGTTTAGGCGGATTTTTAGGCTTTGATCAGAGATTGGCTGAATAAAAACCTGACAAAAGAGCAGATAAAGCAGATTGTCGAGATAAAACGGCATCATCTCAACATACGCCCAGGCGCAAAAAGTCCAGACTGATGGGTTAATCAACTGTTTGAATTCAGCATTCTGGGCTGCCAGCTTGCGATTCGCTTCTGCTGACCCAGGCGCCAGCGAAGCGCTCATCTTGAGCATCGTCACCAGCATCTGAGGACCCCGATTTGCAACACGCTGAGATTCCATCAGGCTCATTCAGAATCATTAAATTGAGCGGCTTGCCATCAGGACGCCTAACCCAATAGCGCATCGTGAGCTTTTGATTATTTTTAATCATGTTTTCCATTTTGGCGGTTCAAATCTGCTTGTAGACTGATTTAAACAAGATTTTTATCTTTTCAGTCAGCAAACTATCACTTTTTATATTTTTCAAGTGCTACGGTAAACCAACAAGATTTCGTTAGTAAAGCTTTAAAGGCTTTAAACCTGCCCTTTTAACCTGCAAGCTAACCTACACAAGATATAGGACACAGATTATGAGCCAAGACACGCCACATATCCTGTTGATTGAAGACGATAAACCGATCCTGAATTTTATTAAAAGCTCACTGCTCAACAAAGGTTATGACGTAACCGCCGTTGAAACCGGTGAGGCGGGTTTAAGCGAAGCTGAACAACATGTACCAGACATTGTGATTACCGATCTGGGCTTACCGGATATGGACGGCGTCGAAGTGATTACCAGCCTGCGTCAATGGACTGATTTACCCATCATTGTGCTTTCAGCCCGTGAAAATGAAGCTGATAAGCTCGAAGCGCTCGAAAACGGTGCAGATGATTATTTAACCAAACCGTTTGGCTTAAACGAGCTGCTGGCGCGTATGCGGGTTTCCCTCCGCCATGCCCATCTGATGAAGGGTAAAGACAGTCCTGAAGCCCAAATCTTTACCATTGGGGATATCAGCTTTGATCTCGAGGCCCGCCATCTGCTTAAAAACGAGCAGGTCATTCATCTGACCGAAAACGAAGCCAAACTGCTCGCCACGCTGCTCAAGTACAGAGGCCAGATTGTGACTCAGAGACTGCTGATCAATGAAGTCTGGGGCACAGACAATATCGAACATCCTCAGTATCTGCAGGTCTTTATGGCCAGCCTGAAACGCAAACTGGAAGACGACCCGGCTCATCCGCGTTATCTGCTGGCTGAACACGGAATCGGCTATCGCTTTGTCGATGATTGTGAAGTAGAGCGCTCATCGACCTAAGCCGCCATCCCCAGCCTGACGCCACCTGAGGCTGAAGCCAAAGAGACAGCCTCAAAACTTGTGTATCATAATAAGACTTTGGCTTTTGGCAATGAGGTAACAGAGTGTGACATACGGGCCATCTCGTCTGGCAGATCTTAAAGTCTATTTGCTGGCATCAGATCCCGGCCTGCAAAGGCTGCGGGCGGCCTTACGCTCTGTCTTTGGCCTGGGTTTGACATTAGTCCTCACCTTGCCAATTGTTAAAATCAGCGGCCAGTCCATCACCTTGGCTTTTCTGGGCGGCGTCTTAGCCATGCTTGGCTCGCTGATGGTCGCAGATCCCCAACCTGAGCAGCAGCGCCTTACCCAATTACTGCTACCGATTCCAGTGATGATTTCGCTAGGCTTAGGCATTGGGCTCAGTCCCTGGAAGCAGGCCAGTTTGCTTTGTTTTGTGGGTTTAAGTTTTATAGCGGTTGCGATGCGCCGCTGGGGACCGCGCTATTTCGGCCTGGGCATGATGTCGCTGATGAGCTTCTTTTTTACGCTATTTTTTAAGCTGCCTCCAGCGGCTTTGCCCTGGGCATGTCTGGTGTCAATACTGGCAAGCGCCGTGATGTATGCCCTGCGCTTCTGGATTTTCCGCGAGCGCCCTGAACGTCTGCTTAAACTGAGCCTGGCGGGGTTTGAAGCCCGGCTCTGCATCTGCCTGGAGGCTCTCGCCAGACTCTTGAGGGCGCCAGACATAACGCCAAAGCGATGGCACAACCTGCAAAAAAACTGGCTTCGGCTTGGTGAGCAAGCCCAGAGCATTGAAAACTTAAGTGCTGATAACCCATCTGCACAAGCCCAGATTTTAAAACGACAGCTGCATGAACAGGAGCTGGCGATCGGCAGACTGATCGAAACCAGCTGGATTTTACGCCAAAGCGGGTCTTTAGCCCTTAGAGCGCGCTGTGCAGAGCTCATGCTGCAGCTCTGTCGTGTTTTAAGGGATCCTCACGACCTTAAGTTCCAGCATGCTGAGCACGCCATCCCGTCACTTAAACACAAACTCAATCAGCTCAAAGAGCTGGCAAATGCTCAGACTGAGCCCTTGCTCACCAGAGTGTTGCTAAGTCAGTTTGAAGCGATTAATCAGTGCCTAAATCCAGGTTCTGGCCCCCTAGCAGAACAAACAGATGCCCTAAAAAATGTCCTAACAGACAAATTCACTGTTGATCCAGCTCCAGATAAAAATGCCACAAGCCCTCAAGACCGTGTTGCAAAGGTTACAGGCTTACATTCTGCAACCCGTCAAGCGATTCAGGCCAGTTTTGCCACCGGCCTTGCCAGTCTGGCGGGCGGCGCTTTGGCTCCAGACTACTGGGCCTGGGGCGCCTTATCGGCTTTTGTGATTTTTTTGGGCAGCACCCGCGGCAATTATCTGCTGCGCGCCTGGCAGCGCGTGTTTGGCACCGCTTTGGGACTGGGTTCAGGCATGCTGCTGGCTTATCTGCTGACGCGGGCACCGGGGGTTGAGATTGCCCTACTCTTGCTGAGTGTCTTTGGCGGCATTTATTTGATTAAAGTGGCCTATGCCTGGGCGATGTTTTGCTTTTCAGCTCAAGTTGCGCTGCTGTATAGCCTGATGGGCAAACTGACGCCTGAGCTGATGCAGCTGCGCCTGCTTGAAACCCTGATTGGCGCAGCCTGTGGGGCTTTGGTAGCGGTTTTGGTTTTACCAACCCGCACCCGCGCAGCCGTCCGTCAGGCGCTGGCAGAGGCCTTTGATCAGGTCAGCCAGCTCTTGGGCAGCTTGCCTGATTTGAACACGCCGCAATTATTGGATCAGACCCGTGCGCTAGACGCTAAAGTGAGAGAACTTCATGATCTGGCCACACCCTTACTGGATCTGCGTCTGCCCCAGGGCAGCCTAAGACTCAGAGGCATTCTTCAGGATCTGCAGCACATCAGCTATTATCTGCGCCAGTTGGCCAACCAGCATGATTCAGCCAGTGCCGTCAGCAGCCAGATTCAAGCGCTGGCGGCTAAATCAGAGCATCTGGCTGAGGCTCTCCGACACAGCCCAAAAGGCCAAGCAGCGGAACCGCTCTTACTTGGTTCTTTGCTGCTCGACAGCTTACCGCTGCCAGCTACAACCGTTCCGCTTCATCACTGGTTGACGCGGGTAGACCAATTGCTTATCCGTCTTGCTCAACGTCTGGAGCTTGATTCAGAGCTTTAAGCCCCATAAAAAAAGCCCTTGAGCAGCATCAAGGGCAAACGGAGGATCGTCTGAGTTTATCGATGATTGGCAGAATTTTTGGTCATGTTAGCCAGGAGCTGTGACTCAAGAGTCTGTAGCGCCTGCTCCGCCTTTTGGGCCTGGCCGTTTTTTAAAAAGCCATAGGCTTCGTGAAGCTCTGTGCGAGTAAAAGCATCAGAGAACATTATTTTTTGACCGGTACTTTGAGCTCTGTTTACTGACTGGCCGGGCTTGCTTGTGGTTAAAGGTTTGGTTTGCGACGCAGTTTTTATCGGCTGAACCAGGTTCAGAGCCGCCTGAATATCCTGTTCTGCAGCTGAAGTCTGCTTATTTTTAATTGCTTTTTGGGCAGCTTTAACATGAGCCAGCAGGGACTCCTGCAAAGATGGCTGATGAGAGCGGCTAAGCTGGCGTTGAATGGTTTGTGATTTTGGATTGGCGGGTTGAGAACGGGTCATCGGTGCAGCCAGGGCAGGGGAAGTCTGGATCAGACCATAATGGCTGCTCAGCACAGCGGTCAGAATCAGCGCGGAAAACAGTTTATTCAGTCTGTTCATGGTCAAGAGTCCTTCTTTCTGAGAGTCTGTCTCCTTCTGGGGACTCTTTTAGTCTGGCAGTCCTTGCTGAGAACTCCCTGAGACCCAGCTGAATATCTGCTGTTGATTCAGTCAGCTTGTAATCAGCTTTTAATTAGCTTTGATGAGTCAGAGTGTGAGTCAAATTGGGGCCTAAGTAGTCCGCAACACTGTTATTTTAAGTCATTGATCGTGTCATTCCGGCTGAGAGCCCGGAATAACACATTTTTTAACTTTAATGAAAAGTCAGTGTACTCAGGACATCAGCGAAATGCCTCAGCGTCTGATATGCCAGCCCTATTAGACTTATCAAAATCAGCTATTTGCCAAAACGTGTTTGTATAGATGTCAAGAAAAAAAACCGGACGACAGAGCGTCCGGCCAAGCTGGGTTAAATAAAGGGATCAAAACTTATTTATCGGTGTCCGGGCAGGGATGTCTGCCCGCTTCATCCGGGCAAGGATGGCGATGCAGACTCTGCTCCGGGCAAGGGTGACGGCTGTCTTCAGGACAGGGATGACGATCACTTGCCAGACTGGTCTGGGTAGCGCTCAGGGCAATCAGCCCCGCTGCCATCAGGCTAAAACTGAAGTTAAACATAACAATTAAGCTCCTTAAATTTCAAATGCAAATAATTTGCATTTACTCTTCCATTCAGTATAGCTGAGATCTTTGCTTAACTTGCCCAAGCCCTTAAAAAGATTTGAAAAGATTTAAAACTTTCTGAGTGTTATACTCATCAGCGCTTTAAAAGCAGGGCTTAAAGTGGGCATCAGAGCGGCACCAGATCAGTCCAGAAGCAACATCAGGCCAAAGCGATTTTAGAGCTTTGACTTGACACGAGCTTGGCACCAAAGGCAGAATTTATTCTTAAATGCAAATAATTTGCATTTAATAGTTTTGGTTTTTTGAAGTGGTGAAAATATGAATTTATGGTTTTGGACGCTGGGAATTGCCCTGCTCATCAGCGCCTGTTCTGGAGTCGGTTATCTGGTCAAATGGCTGCCAGATCGCTCTCAAACGGCCACAACCTTTTTAATGACAAGTGCAGCAGCGGGCTTTTTACTCGGCGGCGGATTTTTACATCTGCTGCCTGATGCGCTTGAACATTTTCAGCATGCTCTGGGAGAACCTGAACATGCCGCCTCCCAAGTTGGATTATTTGTGCTCAGCGGGATTGTGCTGTTTTTTATTCTGGAAAAAGGCCTGCGGTTTCAGATCTGGTCAAAACGGGCTTCATCCGCTTATCAAACAGGCCAGACCGGGCCTTTGGCCACTGCACAAATCAATCTGTTGGGAGATAGCCTGCATAATTTTACAGACGGCATTGTGCTGAGCTTAAGTTTTATGGTCTCAGTCCCAGCTGGGCTGGCCACTTCACTCGCCATGCTGGCCCATGAACTCCCCCAGGAGTTAAGTGATGTCGGCATTTTGCTCAAAGGTGGCTATTCTTTACACAGAGCCGTCTGGCTGAATTTTTTAAGCTCATTGCCTGTCTTTGCAGGGGTGCTGCTGGTGCTAATCGCTGGCGAACTGGTGGGGACTCAGCTGCTAAATCTGATTCCTGTGGCAGCGGGTGGCCTGATTTATATTGCCCTGACTCATCTATTGCCCGAAATGCAGGTGCGCCAATCGCTGCGGATGCACGGCTTTCAGGCGGGCATCCGCAGCGATTGGCGATGGGATTGATGTGGGTATTGACCTTTTGGGAGCACGCTTAATTATGCAGAATCAGGCATCAGACCATGTTTAAAACCCTGTATTTTTATGAGCCCGGCAGCTTAAACCCTCAAGCCATCAAACTCGCTCAACACCCCGAAGTCAGTCTTGCGATCTGGCGACGGCCTGCCCTGCCTGAACTGGTGAGCTTTTTACAGGTTTATGTCCTGGCAGGCGGAGCAGATATCTGTTTTGAAAGCAGCCTTGATCAATTAGATCAAACCGTTATAAACGCTTTGATTCAGGCTGGCGCCAGCCGTGATCCTGACTGGGTTTTACTTCATGCCGAGATCGCAAAACTTGGACAGGTCTTTGCGGCCTTAACTTCTGCCCGCGCCATGCGCATTGAACTGAATATCGTCACAGGGCCTCACTGCACGCGCTTTCATGCTGACTACAATCTCTCGCGCCTGCTCTGCACCTATGTCGGCCCAGGAACACAATGGACGTCCCACAAAAACGTCAATTGGAGTCAGGGTGATACCCCAGCGCGTGTACTGGGTGTTTATGACGAATCTCGCGTACAGCAGCTAGAATGTTTTGAAGTCGCCTGGTTAAAAGGTCGCTTACATCATGATGTTCAGGGTTATGGCCAGGTCCACCGCAGTCCTGATTTACCCATCGGCCAACCTTTCCGGATTTTGCTCAAATTTGATCAGATTTAATCTATCGCCATTTTGGCTCATCACCCGATACACGCGATAAGTGTTTAGGGCGAATCAGTTGTTTAACGGACAGCTGATCTCAAGTAACAATACAGGTGATTATTTAGAGACAGATGTCAGCGGAACAGCCTGCCAGACAGGTAAAAATCGAATTGTAAAGCCCGGCTCCCTTTTGCTCCATTTGATTAAGATTTGCATAGCGGCGTCTAAATCTTCAGCAAAGCGCGGCATGGGTTTTAGGGGGGATTCCAGTGGGAGCGTAAAGTCATCCCAATGCACTGGCAAAACCAGCTTAGCGCCTGATCCCCGGACAATTTCCTGATAAAACTGAGCTTGCTCATCTGCCTTTAATTTGGGCAAGCCAGGTGTCGCTAAAAACAGGGTGTCAGCCTGACGTCCCTTAAGCTCGTCAGGTAAAAAGGCCCCGCTATGGAGCAAACTGGTATGGTCAGGATGTTCGATTAAAATGGCGTAGGTCATTCCTTCTGCATAAGCATAAAGAGAAGCGGGCTGGCGCAAAGGCTTCTGAATCTCTTCCATCATTCCTGTGACTTCAAGCAGGCCCGGTAAAGGCACATGTTTAGATTCCAAAAAGGTCACGCGAAACTTGCCAAAAATATAAGTCACACCGGTTTGGACCTCTGTCAGCTGCTGATCAGGCAAATTGGCGCCTTTGCCAATCATCACCGTTGAACGGGAGCCCAGCAGCTGAGCCCCAGTCAGTTGGGCAATTGTCCCAGCGTCCATCGCATGGTCATAGTGAGAATGTGAGACGAGTAAAGCATCCAGATCCTGAATACCCAAACGCTTAAGTGAACGCTCAACCAGCGCCTGATCCGTTACAATCTCGCCCAAGAGCAGCTGCAGCAGATTGCCTGGCCGCGTCAGAAAACCATCAATGAGTAAACCGGTCTCACCGTCATTAAAATAAAGGCTGGTTGTGCCCAGAAAAGTTACCGTCAGCGTTTTACTCTTAGACTGGACAGAGGACTGAATACGGGGCTGAACAGAATCTTGCTCTGAAGTATCAGGCCAGGCATAATCCGAATATCTCTCAAGATCTGGTCGCTGTAAGGCCGCACAGCTTATCAGCGCTGTACTCAGCAAAAAAGTCAGACCAGTCAGGCTCAAACGTCTGAGCCGGCGATAACAAAAGCGATTCATGGGGACTCCTTACCAACTTAAAAATAACAACAGGCTGCCCAGCGTCAGAGTCAGACAAGCCCCTGAGACTCTCAGCCATTTTTCGGCCCGTTGCCCTGAGCTCTGGCGACTGATCCAGGCAAAGGCCCCACGGCGCACCCCAATCGTCAGAGCGGCCATTAATGTAGTTGTAAGCCCCATGCCCAGCGCCATCATTCCAGCCAGCACAACGCCCAACTGAATAAAATCAAGCGAGATCGAAAAGAGTAAAATTGTCAGAGCCCCTGGGCAAGGAATCAAACCAATCGCCAGGGCCATTGGCAGCAGTCGTTTTAAGCCAGATGTTTGAGGCTGCACAGGCTGATGTTGATGGTGATGATCACAGTCTGCTTCTGTACACTCAGCCGTACTCGCAGCAGCAGCCGGTTTTAAAGCACGCCAGAGCAGCCAGCAGCCCATCATGATTACCAGGCCATAGCCTACCAGTCCCGTTAAGCGAGCAGCATCATCAAAGATCACCTGACTTGAGCTGCGCAACAGCCAGTACAGCACTGTCACCACCCCCAAGGCTGAAAGGGCATGAACAATCGCAACCAGATAGCCTAGCAGCAGGCCTTGCCGCCAGGAGGCCTGTTCAGCCACAAAAAAAGAGCAGATCAGGCATTTACCATGGCCAGGGCCAAGCGAATGAAAAGCCCCATAAGCAAAAGCCAACAACATCAGCGCCAGCCAGGCTCCTGGCGCACTGCCGCTTTGAGCAGCCCGAACCCGTGTGGCCAATTCCTGGTTCATCTGATACTGAGTGCCTTCAAGCCAGCGGCGCAAGCCTAAACCCCAAGCAGTTTCTGCGTTTGCTGGAGCATCTAAAGTATTCAGAGCTGGAGCACTGGCTGGAGCCTGAGCTGGATGACGCTTTAAAAATGGATTGGACTCAGCCAAAGCTGGAACACTAAAACAAACCCACAGGCTCATAAGAATTACAACAGAGCGCAAAAGCTTCATTTTTGAGCCACCGTTAAGCGCAGCG
>CAJYHH010000508.1 GCA_913773825.1 Candidatus Sericytochromatia bacterium
TGGCAGCGGGGCTTGCTGGCGGTCTGGCAAATGGCAGTGCGTCAGGAGCCATAGCGGGCGCTCAGGCGGGGAAAAATGCGGTTGAGAATAACTCTCTCGCCGATATCGCGCAGGCGCAGTCTGAAGGCAAAACGGTTGAGCAGAAGGCCGGTGAGTACGTTGAGGCTGAAAACGAGCGCTATAAAAAGGCCAACTGCGGCGGCATGAGCGCCGAAGCCTGCTCGGTGAAGATGTACAACGAGCGGCGTGAAGCGCTGAAAGATATGGCTTCGCTGGGTACTGACTTCGTGCCTGTTGTGGGTGATATCAAAAGCTTTGCGGAAGCGCAGTCGGCAATAGATTATCTGGCAGCAGCAGTAGGACTTATTCCGGGCGCAGGTGATGTTGCCGGTAAGGCTATCAAGGCGGCAGAAGTTGCGCTGAAGAAAGGGGATGTTGCTGAAGCGTCGAAGCTAATCAATAAAGCCAGCGATGAAATTAAAGTCAAATGGGTCGATGAAAATGCAAGCATGAGTCAGCGGGCCAGAGACTACAATGACTCTGCTTCAGGTGCTCGTTCTAATATTGAAACTCAGAAAGGACAGGCTCCAAGTATTGATCGAGTTGACGCCAATGGTGTTAATAAACCAGTTCGCTTTGATGGGATTGATGGCAATGTAATGATTGATCGGAAAGTATCTGTTGTTACTACTCAGAAAGCTAAAGATCAAGCAGTTCGCCAGTCGGAAGCTCTTAAAAATAATGGGATGACTGGCAGGTGGGAAGTTCCTACCCAGGCCCAGGCCAATCGGGCACAAAAAATGTTCGATGAGTTAGGTATTAAAAATATTGAGGTGAAAGTCGTCAATGAATAACAATATTAAACTCGTTAAAGTCATTGCAGATCTTGCAATATTTTTAGAGTTCACAAATGAAGATCTGCTTGATCCTGACCTGGCAGTGGAAGCCCTGGAGCAAATGGCTTCTGAACTTCAACTCATGGATGTACAGGATAGAAATGATCTGGCTAATAGCTTCCGAACTATATCTAAAGAATATATCGGAGATAAAAGTGAATATGTTAAAGAACTACCTGAATCTCTTGGCATAATTTAAAAAAATATCCCGTCCACCTGGCCGGGATATTTTTACCAGTCCGATTACACTCCAACCAGCCGGATGATCAGCTGTCCTGGCCCGGTGATCACCTCGATCTTCTGCCCGGTCGTAAATCCCAGCGTTTCCAGCCAGCGGCCTTTAATAGTCAACTGCGGCAACGGGTTCGGCTGGCCTTTACTAGGCCGGTACCCCACTTTGTAATAATGCACCTGC
>CAJYHH010000509.1 GCA_913773825.1 Candidatus Sericytochromatia bacterium
CCCATCAGGCTGAAAGCTAGACGCCTGAACTAGAAGCCCGGTATACTTTAGCGAGCGAACAGACGGACTGAGTGGCTCTGAAAGCCCAACATCGCAGCCTGCGCAGCTCCTCCTGACAGAGCAAATGAGCAAACGATTTAGAGGTATAACAGCGCCATGCCGGACTCTAACCTGCAGAAACTGGCTGACGAGATTCTGACCTATAGCTGGCAGACCGATCCCGTCCACGCCACCGACCTCGGCATTCATGACTATGACCATCATTACGCCGATTATAGCCCCGAAGCCCGCACTGCTCACCGTGCCCAGCTGCGCAGCTTTATTAGCCAGCTTGATGCCTTAGATTCAAGCGGCTTTAACTTAGATGAACAAGCTGACTTAGCGGTCTTAAAATCCACCCTTTCAACAGCGCTTTATGACGAAGAAGTCCAGCAGATTCTGCAGACTCATCCTTCGCTTTATCCGACTGAAGCGCTGATGGGCGTTCAGAAACTGCAGATTAACTACAGCCTGCCAATTGATCATCGCGTGCTGGCGATTATCGGCCGTCTAAAAGACATGCCACGTCTGCTTGAGCAGGGCATGGCCAATGTTGGCAAAGCCCCTGAGACGATTTCAAAAGTACTGGTCAGCCAGGCGTTGGATTCACTTCACGCGGGTAAACAGTTTTTAGAAGAAATTTTGCCCCAGTTTTCAGGTACGGTCCCCCATTATTTTAAAGACCTGCTGGAAAGCAATACCGCTGCTTTAAAAGCGATGGTGCAGTTTGAAAAGTTCTTAATTGAGCTGGAGCCTAAAGCTCGCGACAGCTTTGCTTGTGGCCAGGAATATTTTGAATTTTTGCTGCGTGAAAAACATCTTGTGGATTACAGCCTGGAAGACCTGCTGGCCTTTGGCGAGACTTCACTTGAACACACTGAAAAACTCTTGCATGAAGTGGCAGAAGAACTTGACCCCGGCACCCCCTGGCAGACCCAGATTGAACGGCTAAAAAATCAGCATCCGGTTGCTGACGAGCTGCTGCCCTCTTATAAAAAAGAAGCTGAGCGGATTCGTGACTTTGGTATCAGCGAATCGCTGTATACCCTGCCTGAGACCGAAACCCTGGCGATTATGGAAACCCCGATTTTCCAGCGCAGCATTATGCCTTATTCAGGCTATGTCTCGCCTGCGCCGTTTGAAGATCATCAGACCGGTTATTTCTGGATTACCCCTGTACGTGACTCGCTCAGTGAAGACGAAAAACATGAACGGCTGCGTTCACATAATAATTTTGATGTGATTCTGACAACCGTCCATCACGCTTACCCAGGGCAGCATTTGCTGTTTGTACGCGCCAATCAGAATCCGTCTAAAGTGCGCAAAAGTTTTCCTGATGTGTACTTAGCTGAAGGCTGGCCGATGTATTGCGAAGAAATGCTCTACACCGAAGGGCTGTATACAGATCTTAAAACCCGTCTATTTCAGCTTAAAGACCAGCTCTGGCGCGACTGCCGCCTGATTCTGGATGCCAAGCTGCATTGCGGCCAGATTTCTTATGAAGATGCTGTTTCAACCCTGGTTGAAAAAGTCGGCCTGGATCGCGGCAGTGCAGAAGGTGAGATCAAACGCTATATTCTGTTCCCAACCATGGCCAGTGGCTATATGCTCGGCAAACATGAAATTGTCAGACTGCGTCAGGAAGTGGCGGATATTCAGGGTGATGGCTTCTCTTTAAAAGAGTTTCACGACACGCTGCTGAGCTTTGGCATGGTGCCGCTTTCGCTGCTGCGCAGCCTGGTGCTGGCGCATTACGGCAAAGAATAAGCTAATAAAAATCATTGATCAACAGGCCGAGACTTGCCTTAAAGCAAGTCCCGGCCTGTTGTCTTTTTTGCTGGCTTAATCCAGACGGTTTTGATTATTATGTCTGACAAAAAATAAGCTGATGCTGAATCTTCACCAAGCAGTATTCATTGACAATCAGTAAAAATAGAGGCTTTTCTGATGTTTTGGTGTCTAAAGATTTACTCTTATGAGTTTAGTTATCAAGAGCGCCAAAGGGCTGATGCTGCCTGCTAAAGCCTTGATTTTTAACCACAAAAGTTTCTTTACGTAAAATTAATAAAAGTTTATAATTTTCATTGTGAAATCTTTAACTCCTCTGGCCTCGTTAGCTTATCTGCGAAGGCTTGTTGAAGCATTAAATTCCCAGAAAAGATTGTTTCTGTTCAAAAATAATTCAATTTAAACTATTATTGGTTTGCAAAAAGTAAACAATCGACGCAGCGCGTCAAATCCAGTCCTGATCAGGGTTTTAACCAAACAAGTTTACTCAAAACATCAAGATAAAGTTCTTATCTTGGCCGCAATCTTTTTGAGGCAAGACCCATCATTTTGAGAAGTAGGATTTGGTGCTGATGAAAAAGCTTTTGTTGACTCAAATGTCTTTGGTTCTGAGCCTGGCTGCCTGTCAGTCAGCTCCCACTACTCCGGTTCAGCAGACTCCTGGCCAGCCAGCGGGTCAAAACACTCAACCGCAAGTCCAGCCTGGTGAGACTCAGGCCAATACACCCGTCACACCCGGCAGCTCAAGCGCTAACCCAGCCGGTTCTCGCCCAACGCCGGTGATTCCTGACCAGAGTGCGGCGACACCTGGCACCAGCATTTCCAATCCTACAGCGACAAGCCCAGTTGCTCCAGCTGCGACTCAAGTGATTCAGGCTCGTAATTATAATACCGAAACCCTGATTGTCGGCCTGCGCAGCGGCGTCACCCAGACCCAGGCTCAGCAGATTGCTCAGCGGCATGGCCTCAGCGTTCAGCGCTACCTGCCTGAGCTCA
>CAJYHH010000510.1 GCA_913773825.1 Candidatus Sericytochromatia bacterium
AATGCCGTTATTGAGGGTTTTGCTAATCTTGGCCTGGCCGTCAGTACCGGGCAGGCGTGAAACCGCTGAATATTTACCTTCGGGGACAACTAACGTATCGCCATAAAGATGATTAAAGCGCACCACAATGTCGCGGGTCAGTTCAATCATCGGTTTTTGGTCATCGCCAACAGGCACTAAATGAGCGCCAAAAGCGGTAATGTCTGCACACTGGCTGACCGGGTAGCAGACAAAGCCCATTGGGACTTCATTGCCAAATTTTTGTTTGATTTCGGTTTTAACCGTTGGGTTGCGCTCTACGCGAGCAAGAGTCACCAGATTCAGGAAATAAACCGTTAATTCAGCAATTTCAGGCACCAAGGACTGCACCACAAAAGCACAGAGTTTGGGATCCAGGCCAACGGCGAGATAGTCGAGAACAACTTCGCGGATATTGGCTTTGAGCATTTCGGGATGTTCGTAGTTATCCGTTAAAGCCTGAACGTCAGCGATCAGAATATAGGTTTCATATTCATGCTGAAGCTGCACACGATTGGCGAGGCTGCCGGCATAATGGCCAAGATGTAGGCGGCCAGTTGGCCGATCGCCAGTCAGAATGCGCTTGCGGGAGGTTGAGTTTGTATCTGTAGTCATGGGCTCAGTTTAGATCAGTCAGAGCCTGAATGACTATGCTTGCAATGCGCTAAAACATTACGGCAGGCTCTCTATCAACAAAGCCCAGGGCCCATCGCCCACACAGCCTGACTTCTAGTTACAGGTAGTCTCTGAAATGGCGCACTGGTCCTGAGGGCGTAACCAGCCCTTATGATTGCCGTGTTTGACTTCCAGCCAGTTTCCTTTGCAGCTTAAAATGCTGACCTGACTGAGATCAGGGATCTGGGCAACTGCTTTGGCGCCAGGTGAGCTGTACAGGCTGACTTTGCGATTCGGGCTGGTGCGGGTTGAAGTGCCGAGCAAAGGGGCATGGACCCAGCCGGCTTGTTTAAGTAAGGGTTTACGGTATAAGTCATAAGCCTGAGAAATCCGTAGCCAGCCCTGGCTAAAACCCGTCACCTGAACATCTACTTTAACTGCAGGCTCAGCTTGAACCGTGGGCAGAGTTGCCAGCAGTTTATTCTGAGAGCCTGGGCCTGAACGTACATTTAAGCCTTTGGGATCAGGGTCGATCACATAAGCTGCAGTCTGGCAAGCCGTTACCGGAGGACTTGCAGCCAGCAGAACAGAAAACAGGATTTCGGGTAAGAAGGTCATGATGGGCATCTAAGTTGCCTCCAGAGCCTGAATTGTTAAGAACCGTTATCTAGCATAGCTCAGGCTTTTTCGGGGACAAGTAGGGAGGGTGTATGGAGATATTAATAAATTACAAAAAATACGAGAAGCAGACTCAAGATGCAAAAAATAAAAAAGCGTGGATTCAGGCCTGAACCCACGCTGTGAACCTGTGTATCGTGAAACTACACTCTCTGAATAAAAAGTGCTTGATACTTAATTCTGTAGACTCCAAAAGCAGACATTTTGTTCAGGGTCTTGCAATAAAATGTTGCAGAAAATCTTAAGGCTTATCTGCTGCCGAGGGCTAACGTCGTCTGCTAGCATAAAGATTATGCAAAATCAGCTTGAATCTCGCGACAAACGTATTGCCCTGCCCGCCATTTTTGCGGTTTCGACTCTGGCCATTTTATTTCTGTTCTGGCTCATTTATTTTAATACGGGCTATGATCTGAAAGCCGGCTGGGTGGAGCAGATGCCCTGGCTTAACGCAACCTTTAACGGTATTAGCGCAATCTGTTTATTGCTTGGCTTTCGCGAAATTAAGCGTAAAAACCAGATTACTCATCAGCGCTATATGACGGCAGCCTTTGGCTCGTCTGCGTTGTTTTTAGTCAGCTATATTGCTTATCACAGTCTGCATGGCGATACGTTGTTTCTGGCTCAGGGATTGATTCGGCCAATTTATTTCTTTACGCTGATTAGCCATATTTTGCTCTCTATTGTCGCTTTGCCGCTGGTTTTTTTAACCTTTTATTTTTCGTTAACCAAACGGATTGCGATTCACCGCAAGCTGGCGCGAGTGACCTTCCCGCTCTGGCTATATGTTTCGGTTACGGGTGTTTTAATTGTGCTATTTCTAAAGCTTTTTAACGTCGCGGCCTGAATTCCGCTACAATAGAGGTTGAAAAGATCCGACCTTTAGGAGTTGTTGCATGACCCGCGAAGTCCCCGATATGATGCAGCCGCAAAAGCTTGAGGCCACGGCAGCCTATCTCAAGAAGATTTTTGACGAGTCGATTCTGCGCAACAGGGTCATGGAGAAGTACCTTCCGGCCACGCGAGCCGTATTTGACAATCTTGAGCTGCGCCAGATTCACGATCAGATTGTTACCGAAGTGGTCGAAGAGTGCCGCGCTAAAAAGAAGCCATACGCGATTCATCATTTCCGCAATGCGCGCAACAAATCCACTGTCCCTGGTGATGAGTCGATTATTCAAGGGGTTTACCTTGAAGTCTGCGACCCGGTGCGCAATAAAAACATCGTGATCCCGATGGAGACGGTGCATAACATCATTAACCACCAGATTCCGGGCTATGTTGAGGTCATGAAAAACCTTGGCGATTCACCGATGGGTACAACCAATAACTACTTTGAAGTGGGCAACTTTTTAAAAGTTGTTGGCAATCTCGATATGCCTGAGCAGGTTGGCATCGAGCTTAACGCCATTAAAGACGACATTGAATGGCTTGAGGCAGAGCGCTTCCGCGCCATGACCGCTGAAGAAAAAGAGCTGGACTTGTCTGGTTTTGCCACAGATGAATATGAAACCGAGCGCAATATGCCCTCGCTGTTTACGATTCTTAAAAAGATGGTTGAATGGGGCGCTGACGATATTCATATCAAAGCCAATTGCCGCCCAATCGGCGTTTTGCGCGGTGAAACTGTTCCCCATCCTGACTTTGAATTTTTTATGGAACCCGAAGACACTCAGCACTATGCTTATCGCGCTTTGAGCGAAGAGCAGATTCTGCAGTTTGAAGAAACCCGCGAGATGGATACTTCATTCGGGGTCCCGGGTGTGGCCCGTTTTCGTTGTAATGTTTACTGGGCACAGGGCACTGTCGGCATGGTTCTGCGTCTGATTCCGAATGATCCGCTGCCAACTCATGTGCTGATTATTCCTCAGATTCTAAAAAAACTGGTCTTTGAACGTCTGGGTCTGGTTCTGGTAACCGGTCAGACCGGTTCGGGTAAAACCACAACACTGGCCTCGATTATCGAGTTTGCCAACCAGAACAGACGCTCACACGTTTTAACGCTTGAAAATCCGGTTGAGTACGTTTACACCAATAAAAACAGTATCTTTACCCAGCGCGCAGTTGAAATTGACTCGCTGAGCTTCCCGATGGGAATGCGAGCCGGCCTGCGTCAAAAACCCGATATTATTCTAATTGGCGAAATGCGAGATCAAGATACGATTATTGCGGGTCTTAAAGCTGCCGAAACCGGTCACTTGGTTTTAAGCACCCTGCATACCAATGATGCGGTTCAGACGATTAACCGTATTATTAATACCTTCCCGCCCCATGAACAAGAGCAGGTGCGTCTGCAGCTCTCAGAAACAATCAGAGCCTCGATTTCACAGCGACTGCTTAAGCGCTGGGATCGCCCGGGCCGAGTCTGTTCCATTGAGATTCTGCTGATTACACCCAATGCCCGTGGGGATAATTCCCGTGACTATATCCGCCGTAATGAAATTAACGAGCTGTATAAAGTTATCGAGACCTCGCCTTACGACGGCATGCAAAGCGGCAATATGTCGCTGTTTGAGTTTTACGATAACTGCGTGATTTCAGGCTCTGACGCCCTGGCCATGTCTGACAACCCTGAGCAAATGAATCAATGGATTCGTCGTGTTGCGGGTAAGGGTGTTCAATAAGCGTCTGCTTTCCGGCCTGTTACTGCCGCTGATTTTATCTGTGGCGGTACCGGCCGGGGCCAAACCTGAACTCAAAATTGAGGCTTCGCCAAAAGAGCTGAGTTTAGGCCAAACCTTAAATCTCAATCTGACCTTGACTCAGGAAGCCAACGAAAAAGGCGCCATGCTGGACACGCCGCAGCTGAGTCTGCCCCCATTGCCAGGCCTTGAAATCTTGGGCCAGCAGACTTCTTCGTCGATGATTTCTAACGGCAGTCGGATGCGCATGACCAGCCAGGCTCAGTATCGTTTGCGACCGCTTAAAAACGGTGAGATTGTGATTCCTTCGCTGACGTTTCAATACTCTGAAAATGGTCGCAACCAAGAGTTAGTGACCCAGCCTGTTACTATTTACGTAAAGGGTTCAAGCTCTGGCTCTGTGCCCTGGCTATTTGGTGGCGGCATGGTGTTATTAGGCGCAACTGCGGCTGCATTCTGGGTCTGGCGCAAAAAACAGGCCTCAGCTCCTGTTTCTGAACCATCTGCAAGTGAAACACAGCCCGTGCTAGCACCCGTTGCGGTTAAAAGGCCTGTAGCTCAAGCCTCTGCCACACCAATAGACGGTTTTGAAGCGCGTCTAAATCGTGGCGAAGAGCCACAGGTTTTGCTTGAAGAAATCTATGACTGGTTTAGAGAGCTTGCGCTTAAACGTCAATGGTCAACGGGGACAAGCGCAACTCATCAAGAGATTCTCAATACTTTACGATATGCAACAGGTTTACCTAAAGCCAGGGTTCAGGTGATTGAAGATTTTTTACGCGCCTGTGATCAAATGCGATTTGCCAATCAGGACATTGAGCCTGAACGTTTACGGCAATTGCTTGAATTGGCTCGACAGTTTTACAATTCTTGAGTATTTAGCGAATTCTTTAAGCTGATTAAAACTCTAAAAGTTGTGAACACCCGTTAAGCAGTTGTTTAAGGGTGGTTTAAAAATATAGCCTACAGACGTTGTTAAATTGTCAATGATTTGTATGACGCGGGGTGTATAATCCCCGATCGAAGTGTGTTATGCTGGTTTCAGGCAAAAAAGGTCCTTGAGCTGATTGTTAAGAATTGTAAATGATCAGCCCTATTGGTACAATGAACTCACGCAATTTAGCAGGGTAGACCACGTCACCAGCATGCTCGAAAACTACCGCATACTCGAGGAATTGACACGCTCTCAGAGCTGCCAGCTGCTGCTTGCTCAACAATTGAGCAGCGGGCAAAAGGTTGTGATTAAAACACCGCTGTTTACCAATGACAGCAATGGATTATCACCAGAAGATCTGATTGCTCGTTTTCGACGTGAATGTGATATTCATCTTTATCTTCGCCATGAAAGTATCGTGCCGGCTTTAGAGAGTTTTGAGCAGGATGGTCGACCTTTTTTAGTTACTGCTTATAAGCCTTACCCCACTTTGCGTGAGCTGTTAGAGCGTCCAGAAGTGCGCTTTTCGCCTTTAGAGGCTCTGAATATTATTCAACAGCTTTGCCAGGCGCTTCATTATATTCATGATCAGGGCGTGATCCATCGCGATATTCACCCTGAGAATATTCTGATTACCGAAGAAAATCGTATTTGTCTGATGGACTTTGGCTGTGCGCGCAAAGTCTTTGCGCCAAATATCACCCAGGAAAAAGTCATGCAGGGTGCGCTGTTTTTACAAGGCACTCTGTACTATATGTCGCCTGAGCAATTGCTTGGCCAAACAGACTTAGACTTTCGAGCGGATGTTTTTTCTGCTGGTGTGATTCTGTATCAGCTGCTGACGCATCAACTGCCTTTTGAAGGGGATGAGCTTAAAGACATGGTGCAGAATCTGCTTTCACGCGAGCCGCACCCGATTCGCTCAATTAACCTTTATGTTCCGGCTTCATTAGAAGAAATGGTCTTTCAGGCTTTGCGCAAGGACCCTGATTATCGTACGCCCACCGCGCGTAAGTTGGCACTCGAAATTGAAGAGCTGCTCGATGACGCAGATCTGTATTACTGTGAAGCACGCTGGCGCCTCGATCAGGGTAAGTCAATTGATGGTGCTCAGGAATACAGCCTGTTTGCACTGCAAAAAAACGCTTATCATTTGCCTTCGCTGCGTCTGCTGGGGCAGATTTTTCTGCAGCGTGGCCAGTGGGAGCGCGCTCAACGCTGTTATGAGCGGATTTTAGAGCATCACCCCAATCAGGCTGACGCTTATTTTGCCTTAGGTCAAATTGAAGAAGCTTATTTAAATGATCCTGCTGCTTGTCAGGCTTATGAAAAAGCCTGGCAGCTTGATCCGGGTCAGCGTGACTATCGCTATGCCCTAGCGGATTGTCTGTTTCGAATTGGTCGTAAATATCAGGCTTTAGATCATGCTCAGGCTCTGATGGAAGCCTGCCCTGACTGGGTTTCTCCCTTTGCTTTAGCTGCTCAGATTCACTATAGCGAAGAGCAAAAAGAAGCGGCTTTAGTGCATTACACAAAAGCCTGCAGCCTGAGTCCTGAAAACGGTGAATTGTTATATGCCCTTGCTGCTTTGCAGCATGAGTTAGGTCATTATGCTGACGCTCTGGCGAGTTATCGCGCGCTGCACAGACTGGAGCCAGAATCCGTTGAGCTACAGCATAATCTGGCCAATCTCTATTATTTATTGGACGAGCTGGGTGAAAGCCGGCGCTTGCTTGAACATTTACTCGATCAGCATCAACGTCCCCGCGAGCGAAGCTGGGAAATGAGCTATCGCCTGTTAGGTTTTGTCTATGCCCGTCTAAATCTGCATGACGAAGCGATCGAAGCTTATAAATACGCTATTTTGTGCTGCCCGGATCATCTTGAAAATTACTTGTTTTTAGCCTCGGCTTACCGTGAACAGCTGCAGTTGGAATATGCCATTAATACGCTTAAATATGTCTCTGAATTGCCTGTTGGCAGTAACGAAGCCACAGTTTACTTTTTAATGGCCCGTGCTTATTACGAACAGGGTAAAACCAAAGAGTCGATGTCAGCGCTTGAGCGCTGTTTGGGTTGCCATAGTACCTTAAGTGCTTCAATGGCCCATCAGGCTGAAGAAGACCTTGAAGCCCTGCGCGAACGTGAGCGAGAACGACTGCGTTTGCAGCGGATTGCCCGCTTCCGCTCTAAGCCGTCTGACAATGCTCAACCCGCTTCACGCGGCGCATCGAATATCCTGAGCTTTCCTATCAACCGCCGCTTAGCTGGAAGCTAAGCGGGCATAAGCCCGCTGTTGTGCGCGCTGGGTTATGAGTTCTGAGTTTAGAAACAGCTTTTTCACCCACTACTCACCACTCACCGCCCACCACTCTTGTACAATGAACCTGACATGTTGAACCTCAAGCCTTATCTTCTGCTCTTACTGAGCTTAAATATCCTGCTGCTGACAGGCTGCTTTAATCGCAGCGTAAAGTTAGGCGTGGCTTTGCCCTTAAGTGGTTCTGGTACGCCGCGCGGTCAGGAAATTCTGAACGGCGTTTTATTAGCCGTTGAAGACGTCAACCGTCATGGCGGGGTTCAGGGCAAACAAGTTGAAGTGATCTATGAAGATGATCAGGATGCGCCGACTACAGGTCAAAAAGCAGCAAGTGCTTTAATTGATAAAGGTGTGATCGGCGTGGTGGGACATTACAGCAGTGACGTCACTCTGGCTGTTTTGCCCCAGTATCGCGAAGCCCATACTGCCCTGGTTTCACCTTCGGTGGCTTTGTCTAAAATTCCAGATGAAGGTGAAGTCTTTTTTCGCACGATTGATAGTAATGTGCAGCAGGCTCGGGCAGCAGTCAGCTTTATTCAGACTTCAGGTTTTACACGCGTAGCAGTGGTTCGTAATGCCAGTCTATACGGCCAAGATCTGTCTCAGTCTTTTCAGGCCAGCTTAAAAGCTTTTCCTGGTATTAAGACCTTAGCGCTTGAAGACAAAGCTGACTCATTTGAGCGCTTACGGCGCTATTTACCTGAGCTGATTTTTTATGCTGGGGGTTATCAGGATGCAGCCCAATTTCTTTTACGCTTGCGTGAAGCGGGCATTCAGACCAGCTTTATGGGTGGAAACACGCTATATGACCCTGAGTTTATTCGGCTGACAGGTTTAAGCCAGGCCAAAGATGTCTGGATTGCTTCAAGCGGCCAGGCTCCGCCCGATTTTTACGAACGTTATCGTAAACGGTTTGGTCGTCCAGGGCCGTTTTCTGCTTATGGTTATGATGCTGCTCGTCTGCTGCTTTCTGCTGCTGACCAAAGTAAACGTCTAGAACCAGAGGCTGTCAGAGCTGAGCTGGCTGGCCGGACTTTTTATCATGGACTGACAGGCGCTATTTTGCTTGAGCCCAATGCCAGAAGTGCAGGTCATGATGAAATTGGCATTCTGACCATTGGATCAGACGGCAATTTTGTGTCAGCAGAGCCGATTGAGCCCTTATTTAGTTCTGCTGGTAAACAAGCTGGTACCTGGGCTAAAGCTTTTTTAAAACCACGCCCTACAGCTGGTCCTAAACCAACGGCAAAGCCCAGCTCTCAATCCCGTTCTAAACCTGACTAAATAAATCATTCTGAGTTGTTAAAAAAAAACTTTTAACAACTAGCGGGTTTGTGGTTTAAAACTGGCGTAAAGCCTGCAAAATTCACATGTATTCATATGTTAAAATATCTTTTAATTCTATGCCTGATCAAGAACATGTTCCCGTTAAGACTGAGCTCTCCTATGTAGTTGGCGTTGGCGCTTCTGCCGGTGGCCTGGAGGCTTTGCAGGAATTTTTTCAACAGATGCCTGCTGACACCCAGATGGCTTTTGTGGTGATTCAGCATTTGTCTTCTGACTATAAAAGTGTCATGGATGAATTGCTGCAAAAACATACTTCTATGCCTGTCAAAGTGGTGGAATCAGACACCCTCATCCGCCCCAATCACGTCTATCTGATTTCCAGCCGTTCAAATCTGATAATCGAAAAAGATAAATTGCTGGTGTTGGAAAAAGATCCCCACCAGCGCTTAAATCTGCCAATTGACCTGTTTTTTCATTCACTGGGTGAAAATTACCATGAGCGGGCTGTTGGGATAGTTTTGTCTGGGACAGGCACAGATGGCAGCCGGGGCGCTAAGACGATCAAAGAAAACGAAGGTCTGGTGATGGTCCAGACTCCTGAAGAAGCGCGTTTTGATGGCATGCCTAACGCGATTGTCAGTCAGGGAATAGCCGATTTTATGCTCTCGTCACGTGAGTTGGCAAATGAGCTTTCGCGCCTGGCTTACCATGCTCCCTGGCTCAAAGATGGGCTGGAACAAAGCTCTGATCAGCTGGTAGCCATTGATTCCCACTTGCTTAAGCGGATTCTGGTTGAAGTTAAAAAACAATCCAAAATTGATTTTACGGTTTATCGTGCGCAGACGATTACGCGACGTTTGCAAAAGCGCATTCGAGTTTTAAATCTATTTACACTTGAAGATTATTATTACTATCTCATGTCTCATGTCGATGAACCTGCCAAACTTGCAAGAGAGTTTTTAATTGGCGTGACGCGATTTTTTCGCGATAGTGAGGCCTGGGAGCTGCTTAAAGAACAGGTTTTGCCTCAAATCTGTGAAAAGCGCGAGCCTGATCAGCCTTTGCGAATCTGGGTGGCTTGTTGTTCAAGCGGCGAAGAAGCTTATTCTGTGGCCATTTTGGTTCATGAGTTTTTAAGTGAGCAGCGACTGAGCCTGGATTTTAAGGTCTTTGCCACTGATGTGGATGAAGCCGCAATTGTCTTTGCCGGGCAAGGCCGTTATCCAGAATCTGTGTTTACCAGTATTAGCAACGAGCGTTTAATTCGCTATTTTGAAAAAGACGGTGATAGCTATGTGATCAAAAAGCTGATTCGCGATCATATCGTTTTTGCCCGTCATAATCTGCTGACAGATCCCCCTTTTCTCAAGCAAGACTTGATTACTTGCCGCAATATGCTGTTGTATATTCAGCCTGAGAGCCAGCGCAAGATTCTGTCAACCTTACATTTTGCCCTGCGCCTGGGTGGATTTTTGTTTTTGGGTAAAAGTGAAAGTCTGGGCAGTCTCTCGCGCCTTTTTCGCGTGATCAATATGCATTTGAATATTTTTCAAAATCTTGAAGCTGCTAAAACCCATCAGCTCTTGCTGGATAATCCCCAGCTGGGTGAGCGCAGTGAAGTCCGCCCGACTCTGGTAACGGCTGATTCAGCTGTGGCAAGTCGCCCGCTGGCGCTGGATAAACGCTTTTATGAAAACGCGCTTTTGGCTGAATATGTGCCCACGATTTTATTTGTTAATCATCAGGGGGATGTCCTGTATGCTCATGGCAATACCCACCCGTATATTATGTTTCCGCGCGGGCGTGTCACATACGGACTAAAAGCGATGCTGAATGAGCAAGAGTACACGTTAATTCAAAGCGGTATCCAGCGCGCTGTTTTCTCTCATCAGACCATTGAGTATCAATCTGTTCCGCTTGAACGGGGCCGTGAATCTTTAAAAGTCAATCTTTCGATTCGGCCGTTTTGGCATCCTGAGTTGGAGCAAGATATTTTTTTGGTTGAGTTTAGGCCGGCTGAGTCAGCTGAACGCGATGTCATTCGCGTTGAAGGCTCTGACTTGATGCAGGAGCAGCTTACGGCCTTGCGGCTTGAGCTTCAAGAAAAAACGTCTCAGCTGCAGGTGCTGCGCGAAAAGCTCGAAACCAGTAACGAAGAGCTTCAGGCCTCTAATGAAGAACTCTTAGCCTCTAATGAAGAACTTCAGAGTACAAACGAAGAGCTTCAGTCGGTTAATGAAGAACTATATACGGTTAATTCTGAGCTTGAAGCAAAGCTGCGAACGCTGGCTGAACTGAATAATGACCTGAATAATTTTCTAAATAGCACCCAGATTGGGCTGATCTTTTTAGATAAAGAGCTGAATATTCGTCGCTTTACGCCCAGTGTCAGACAAGTGTTTAATCTTTATGAGGGCGATGTTGGCCGCTCACTTTCGCATTTTACGATGCGTTTTGACCAGCATTTTGATTTAGAAAAGATTGCCAATCAGGTTCTGAGCGAGGCAAAAGTCTACGAACAAGAAGTCAGCGTAGGTGGCGATCAAGAGTTTATTCTGCGTGTCTTGCCTTATATCACCGTCGAGAAACGGGTTGAAGGCATTGTCTTGAGCCTGGTCAATATGACTGAACTCAACCAGGTCAGACGTAAGGCGATTATTCTGGATGAGCGCTACCAGACGATCTTTGATAATATGCCTGATTATATTACTCTTACCGATAGTCAGGCTCAGATCCTGCTTATGAATCAACGCTTTAGTCCAAAACAGACTGAAAAAGCGCTTGGCCAGTCTGTTTCTGTTATTTTTGGTGGAGAGCCAGCTGATTATTTACATGCGATTGAGCGGGCTCGTGAAAACAAAGCGGTCACCATCACAACGGTACTCAACGACGATGGGCGTTCTTGTCACTTTGCCCATCGTATTTGCCTGTTGCCCAGTGTACAGGGGCATTCTGAAGAACCTGAAATTATTATGGTTACCCGCGATGTTACAGAGCTGCGAGAGTATCAGCAGCGTTTGCAGGATGAAGCGCTTAAGCTGCAGGGCTTAATTGACAGTTCAACAGATTTAATTGCCGCACTTGCTCCTGATTATCGTCTGCTGGTGGCCAACCGTGCTTTTAAGGACTTTATCAAACAATGGTTTGGAATTGATCCCGGGATCAGTCCTGAGACTGACCGAGTGAGTGAACTGGCTCAAAAAAGCTTGTTTGAGATCTTGCCGCAACAGACCCCGACTCAGCGGGGCTTGTATCAGCAGCTCTCAGAAGTCTGGCGGCAGGCTTTAGGCGGACAGACTTATCAAGTCGAGGAAGTTTTAGAATTGCCTGATGGCTCTGCGCCTATTTACCAAT
>CAJYHH010000511.1 GCA_913773825.1 Candidatus Sericytochromatia bacterium
GTTGACTTCTTTGCTCTCTTGAGCCGTAAAAATGGTTTTATCGAAGATGCGCTTAAAGACATCTGGCCCAATTTGACGGCGCGCCTGCAGGGTTTCGCGAAAACGCTCAAAGTCATCAGCCTGAATCGAGGCGTATTCTTCACGTGTGCCTTCGGAAGGCTCTGTGCGGGTATAACTTTCCATCCCGGTTTTATAATGACCGACTTTAATAAAGTCGACACCCACGCCGACCATATCTAAAAGTTCACGATAATAGGGCATGACATAAGAGAACCCATTCAGGTTTAAACCACCCAGCGGGTGTAACACAATCTGGTCAGCAGCAGTGGCGAGATAATATTCTGACATCCCGCCCTGATTGAGATAGACAATCACCTGTTTGCCGTCCTGACGCAGATCCTGAATTGCATTGCGCATTTCTTCAATCAGGCCCAAGCCAACACCCAGTGAGCCCACATCAATCACCACACCTTTATAGCGCGGCATTTGTTTGACCAGCTTGAGCTGTTCGATAATTTTCCAATAAGTCGGCGGGCCCCCACGGCTGAGTAAATCAGGACCTGCACCGCCGTTATCCGGCACCACACCCTGAGTCAGGTCGATATAGGCAAAGGTATTGCCGATCTGGCGCAGCGCACTTTCAAATAATGAGCTGGTAACCTGGACATGCAGACCATCAACATTACGCGCGCCGTTGAAAGAGTGATAATAACCGGCATTGAGTAGTTCAAACTGAATACCTGCACCCAACATAAACTGGCCTTTTAAATCAACTGCACCGCGCAGCAGAATCCCGTCAAGCGGCTCTGTTTCAACCCCAAACAGGGCAGTGATATCCTGAACCGGATCCCCTTCATCCCATTGCGCATCAGCGGTCAGAGTCAGGCGCTCACCGATTGGGCGGACCCCCACACCGGCAACGTAAGAGCGGCGAATCTGGCGAGTGCCAACCGTCGGCGTATTGAGGTTGCGAGCTGAAACACCAAACGACAAAAAGCGCGCTGGGCGAATTAAGACACCCGCATCAAAAGAGTGAATATTCGAATCAGATACACTGACCTGCTGGGTCAGGTTATAGCCAACACCAAAGCTGATAATTTCAGAAGGTGAATAGCTATAGCCAATTGAAAACTTGCGTAAATCGCCCAGAATCCCAGCCTGAAACTGCTGAAAACCCATAGACAGATTCGGCACGCCTAAAAATGCCGCAAAATGCCCTCTGGCATTGGGATCAATCGACTTAGACAAATACAGCTCAACAAAATCTTTAGCGCCGGCTGCACCCGGGTTAATCGGCAGCGCCGAAGAATCGTCAACCAGGGCCGTTGCAGGCAAAGGAACGTGGTTGATATCTGTAAACAGGCGGGTTGCTTCTTCGGCACCGGCGGTACCGGCAAAACTCAGACTGAGAGCCAGTCCTAAAGGGATAATGCGTTTGATCATTGATTTCTGTGTTTACTTTCTAGAGCTTACTAGAGCTTACTAAGTCTTATCCGTGAATCGCAGCTGCGACAATAATGGCGATGGCAATAAAAAAGCCCGCAATCACTGTACCAAGAGCCTGATTGTTCTTTTCGAGCTCTTTGGTGAACTCAAGCGCGTTAACGAGGTCAAACACTTTATAGGCGACCATCAAAAAGATCATCCCAAGAACAGAGTAGACCAGAGAGACGAGCAGGATGCCGGGAGAAAGGGAGTTAATTGCTTCCATACTAAGTCGATGCCTCCTTGAATATTTCGTTGAAGATTGCGTTGAAAATTGAGTCGATATTGCTCACTTGCCGCCGGCGCGAAAGCCCCCACCCTGAAAGCTACCTGAGCTATAGCCTTTCCCTCGGGAGGAGCGGTCATAATCCAAATCAAGAAAGAAAAAGCTGGGTCCCCTTGAGCTATAGCCGCTGCGATAGGCGTTGCCGCCCCCTGAACCAAGATTAACCATTGAAAAAAACACAAAAGGAATGGCAGCCACAATCACAAACAGCAGAATATAGGCAATTCTAGGCATGAGCCCCACCTAAAATGGTCAGTTCATAGGGTTCAATCGCTTGAGCCACACTGACTTCCAGTTCTTCACCCCAACGCTCAACGCTAAGGTAATAATCTTCTGTGTCATCACAATAGTCCCAGTATTCAACCCGACTACGCTGGGGCGTACTGTCCTGGCTTTCAATTAAAACCTCAGCATGACCGTGTTCATCCAGATAATAAGTGCGGCCCTGATGCTCAATCTGCTCGGGCAGAGGTAATGTCAGATTGAGGCGAACAGAGCGTGAAACCGCGACGTCAAGCTCATCGTCGTCTTCAGCGTCGACCCAGAGCTTTTGACCTGAAACCGTATCCACAAAATGAAATGAAAACCAGTTAAAGCCATGTGAGCTGTAGACATGGCGGTTGCGCACCACAAAATCAATCCCGTCGTAGCTCACAACGTCCCCAACCCGCAAATCCAGAACTGAAGCGTCAGGGGTCAGCGCGCGCACAGGCACACCGCTGCTACCCGTATGCAGGGCTGGCAGGCGCGAAGCGTCTTGAGTCTTGGGTTTGCCAAACAGAAAGTCGAGGAGCCCCATAAACCCTACCCGATTTTTTTCATATTCTAACATGGGGGGGAGAAGAGGTAGGTGGTAGGAAGTAGGGAGTAGGTGGGAAAAAATGCAGGGGCTATCTTGTCTTGCCCCCACCTACTCCCTACCATCTCCTCCCTACTCTTCCACTTCAATCCAGACAGCTCCGGCTTCAACCTTAGTCGGGTAAGTGCGCACGCGGGCACGGTTATTGGTGCCTTGACCATCGTTTAAACGAAAACACCAGTGATGATGTAAACAAGTCAAAGTCAGGTCTTCAGGGTCGAGCAGCCCGTGATCCAGACTCATGGCCTGATGAGGACAGAGATTGTCCAGCGCATAAATGACGCCATCTAGCTCTAAGACCAGCAGTTCTTGATCGGCATGTTCAATGACGCAGCGTTGCTCACGTCGCAATCGGGCTAATGAAAAGGCTTTAAACCACATCTGCTCATCTTAACAAGGCTTGACCCCAACTGCCTGGCAGTAAACCACAAAATCAGCTTTACATTTCTTAAATTTTTTTATGATTTTTTTACGTTTTTTGTTAGATCGCAGCTAGAGACGGGAATAGATCAAGACGGCGCATTTGAGGAGACAGAAGATGAAAAATCGACAAAAACAAATGGGATTTACGCTGGTTGAGCTGATGGTGGTGATTATCATCATCGGAATCCTGGTTGCCATTGCTCTGCCCAATATGGTGAACTCTCAGCAACGAGCCCGGATTGCCGCGCTTAAAACCAATGCTCACACCTTGCAAGTCGTCGTCGAAGCTTATCAGGTCAGCCATAATCATTATCCCTCATCCGCTGATGCGATTGAAAAACTGGATGCCTATCAGCCTTTTAGCAATCCCTTTTTTCCTCAATACAAAGACAAAGCAGGCACTGATGGCCGTGGCGCCTGGCGTACCAATGACGATGGCGATATTTTAATGCCCGCAGGTGGTCTGCTCAATAACTGTGGTGACGCCAATGTCTCAAAAGGACTTGTCATTTATGTCGGGCTGGATGGTGAGCTTGCCGCCACGACCAGCTTTACATCCGCAACGGGCAATAATGCCAATACCAACCCCGCTGAGCAATATATGATTTATGGCTGTGATGAAAATGGCCGCACAATCCCGCGCTTTTTACTCAGTACCGGCAAGCTCACCCCAGCAGGAGCCAGCTTATTAGCGGGTAGCTGAGAAGGTTTAGAGCGAGCATAGCTCGCGTTTAGACGCCCGCATAACGGGCTGTTTGTGCTGCGCGGTTTAGGCAAGATAAATCTAACCATCCCTAAACCTCACCATCAGGTGCGCAGACCCGTTACACCTTTCTAAACCGGCGCGCCTTTGCGCCCGCATCACATCTCTCCCTTCTGCCCTCAGGCTATAATGCCTGCAACACCTTACAAATTATGATTGCATGCAAGCCAGATATCGTATTCAGCAGGGCAAAATCCTGATCTATTATCTCTTCGATATTGCCGATGAGATTGATCTTGAAAAGCTCCGACATCAATGGGCCGGACGTTCGACGAATATCCGCCTGGTGTCTCGTCGTGCTTCGCCTTATTACATGCAGTTTGAAAAAGAGCCTTTGCTGCTACCGCTGGGCCAGATGCCTTTGCAACTCACTGCTGAACAAAGCCTGCAGGCCGAAGTGCGAGCAAAAGCCTTTGACTATGGCGTACTCTCGATTTGCTGGGAAGTCGCCATGCCCCACGAATGGACAGAACTGGTTGAGCAGGCTTATTTATTTATCGATTCAGAGGGCCTGGCCGAACAGTCTCTGAATCTGCTCGAAGACCTGATGCCAACCCTCAAAGATGCCTTAATTGGCATTCACCAGGCGCCTTTGATGGAAGACTATACGATTTTTTACGTCAATCGTTTTGAAAACGCCGTCAGCGCTGAACAATTACTTGACCATGCCGGCACGGATATTGTCAGCATTGTGCGCGGCGAAAGCAAGCCGCTGTCGCGCTGGGAGCAAAATCACGTGCTCGAAAAGCGGATTAGCTACTTTGAAGATGATTTAGTGGTGATGGCCTGGAACAGCTCGT
>CAJYHH010000512.1 GCA_913773825.1 Candidatus Sericytochromatia bacterium
ATGTGGGCCTATGAGCACTTCCCTGAAGCGCGTCCTGACCTGATCAGCTTTGGCAAAAAAACCCAGATTTGCGGCATGATGGCCGGTGAACGCGTCAATGAAGTTGACTCCGTCTTTAAAGTCTCAAGCCGTATCAATTCTACTTTTGGTGGCAATCTTGTCGATATGGTCCGCTGCCAGCGCTACCTTGAAATCATCGAAGAAGAAAAACTCGTTGAAAATGCCGCCAAAGTGGGTGAGTTTTTACTCAATGGCCTGCAGCAGCTGAGCAAAGAATACACCAAGATCGACAATGTTCGCGGTCGTGGTCTATTACTGGCCTTTGACTGCCCTGATGCTGAATCTCGCAATAAGCTGCGTCATGATCTTTACGAACATAACATGATGGCCCTGGTTTGCGGTGAGCGTTCGATGCGCTTCCGCCCCAGCCTGAACCTGAGCCAGGAAGACGCTGCCAAAGGTCTTGAAATTCTCAATACCTGCCTTGGCAAACTCTAACCTCACTTAATCCCAAAACTGAAAGAGCCTTCCAGAAGAAAACTCTGGAAGGCTCTTTTTACATACAAGCTGACGATTGCTACCGTCCAGTCCAGTCAGACCCAGTAAGGTATCATAAAGAACATGAACACTTCAGCCCCAGAAGAAGAGTTGCCTTCCCGATCAGCCTCTGTTAAAGACTATACACTGGTCTTGTTAGCCTTAGTGTTGCTGACGCTGTTTAATGGCTTATTAGCACCGGTCATTGGCTATTGGTCTGTGGCCTTGCTGTATTTACTCGGTGTAACCGGTATGGCCTGTGTATTAAGCCAGGGAACCGCTTTACTCTTTGCAGCTTTAAGCGTCATTGCCTGGAATATCTTTTTTATTCCACCTGTTTACCATCTGGGTGTTCGCAGCCTACCCGATCTGTTGATGTGTCTGACTTATTTAATTGTCGCCCTGATTATTGCGGGTTTAACCAGCCGAATTCGGGCTCAGGAAGCACGAGTCCGACTACGTGAACAACGTTTGGGTCTGCTTTATCGCTTTTCACATCGTCTGGTTGAAACCGGTGGCCGTGAAGCCTTAATCAAACTGGCTGAAGAAGAAGTCAGCCGAGCTTTAAATCTGCAGGTCAGGATCTCAGCTGAGTTGCCCAGTGCAGCATTCAGCACGCCAGTTAGCCCAGAATCTGAATTAAACGAAACGGATTTAAACCAGAGCTGGCGCGTGCCCTTACAAACAGCCAATCAACATTATGGCGTGATGATTTTAAGCGGTTCTCACCCGCCTGATTCCGGGCAGTTTAGATTACTTGAAACCCTCTGTCGTCAACTGGCACTGGCCCTTGAACGAGAATCCCTGCAGGAAGCCGCGACCCAGACGCGTTTAAATAATTTTTCCGAAACCCTGTATGACGCCCTGTTTGACTCAGTTTCTCATGAACTCAAAACGCCTTTAACCGCCTTGCAGTGCTCAATTGACAATCTGCGCCAGCCCCAGCTGTTTACTCAAGAAGAACTCAGATTATCTTTACTGACAGATCTCGAAGACGCCAGCCGTCGCCTTAATCACGTGATTGCCAATCTGCTGGATATGAGTCGACTTGAATCAGGAAGACTGATCCTTAATCAGTCCTGGTGTGATCCAGGCGATATTCTGCGCGCAGCCCTTAAAGCACTTGAAGCAGAATTAGTCGGGTATCCCTTACATTTAACCCTCCCAGAACAGCTGCCTTTGATTTATGTGGATTTTGCCCTGCTTGAACAAGCCGTTTTAAACCTGATCCACAATGCGTGTACACATAATCCCCCTGGGATTGCAATTGAAATTGGCTTAAGCGCAACGGAATCTGAACTTCAGATTCAGATTTGCGATCAAGGGACTGGGCTGAAAGTAAACAACCCAGCTCAGCTCTTTGACAAATTTTATCGGTCACCCGGTACTCAGAGCAGTGGCACAGGATTGGGC
>CAJYHH010000513.1 GCA_913773825.1 Candidatus Sericytochromatia bacterium
GAAACCACGTCCTCTAGGCTAGTCTGCTTGAGCTCATGGGCAACGGCTGCCTGTGTGCCCAGCAGAATCTCACCCATCACATCCTTGATGTTACAACTCACCACACACCCCTTGCTCTCAAGATAAGTGTGGACCGCAAAAGCGCTGGGAGGACTGACCGCAGAGTAGATGTCCAGCAGAGAAATGCTCTTGGGGCTTTTCGCCAGTTCATAACCTCCTGCTTTACCCACGGTGGTATTGACCAACTTTGCTTTAGAGAGCTTAACCAGAATACGCTTTACAAAAACCGGGTTGGCATTAACGCTGCCAGCGAGCTTTTCTGAGGTATAGGGTCGCTCATAATAGGCAAGAGCGGTCAGCACGTGAACAGCAATCGAAAATTGAGTGTTTGTAGAAGCCATATACAGATACTATATGAGTATCTGTATAAGTGTCAACGATGATAAACAACTTAGGCACAGCGTTGTGGAAGATTAGATTTCTAACGTTCAATCGCTGAATCAAGCGCTGTCAATCCTTTGCCATCGCAGAAGTTCAGTTCGATAGATTCCTAATCATTTATTATTGCCTTCTATTTATCCCTTCACGCAGATCTTTTCGATTCAGCTCCAGGCTCGCTTATATGGCGCTTACAGGCCGTTTAAACCTTGATGTCCAGCTGACGATTTCTGAGCTCTAAAAGCTTTGACTTGTTATCAAGCCCATCAGCAAAGTTTTTAATGAGCAGATGATACAGTTCAAATCTATTATTCTCAAGCTCTTTGCCCCCTTTTAATGTTAGGAGCAATAAATTTAGATGTCACTGACCATCACGGCTGCTCTGAGACGCTCGCTGTCGACAGGTTCAAACACGCTCTAACCAAGCCCGTTATATAACGGGCATATATAACGGGCCTATATAACGAGCTTATAAGTCACCGCCCCTGACTTCGGTTTGCAGGTAACGCTTGTTTACCCGAGCGGCGAGCTAAACCCTGTCAAGATCTGCGAGCCATCTGCGAGCCCCCCGGCCCTCCTGGACAGTAATTTTTTTATTGCCTCAACACAACAAAAAACGAATCTTTATGCACAATTATGACATTTACTGACTAAAGCTTTGGATGTTCATGGGTAGCCAAGAGGGTGCATCCTTTACCGCCCCAATCACGTTCGTTGCCCTTTCCAGAAAGGAACGGTTTCAGCAAACTGGCTACCAGCCTAGCTTTTCATTCTGCAGCCTTGTCATTATAATATGTCTGCTTACGTTGATGGAAACATCAAGGGTCAGGATCTTGAGCAAACCAGTACTAAACTGAGTACGATTTATTGTCTCAACAAATGGAAATCAATCAAAATCATTGAGGCATCTTTTAATGCTTAACCAACCTACTAAACGAGATTTTTTTGTCTTTTTAAATCCCTCTTTGGCCCTGACTAGCCTGCTGGCGCTGAGCCTGAGCGCTTGTCAACAGCCTGCGCAGCTGACAGATGTCACGGCTGTAACAAGCAGCGCACCACTAAGACCGTCACCGTCGGCGCCTGAGCCTGCCCAATCACCAGCAGGGGTCATTCCCAGCCCTAAAGCCCCGGCGATGATCCTGCGTCTGGAAGTGGATCCAGATCTGAACGGCTTTTTAACCCAGGCCGACAGTTTTAGTCTCTGTCTCGGCCAGGTGCAAAAAACCCGCATCGAGCTTCGTTTTACAGGCGCTCTGAGCCCTGATGGCGAAGCGGCGCTGAAAGCCACTGGGGCCAGTGTAAACATCACGCCAGAGGGCCAGGGGCTGATCCGGCTTGAGAGCTCACTTGATCCAGGCGCCCTGCTCAAAGGGCTGGAATTTGTCTTTCCTGCTTTGCCACAAGGCTTAATTGAGGGGGAGCAAATTTTTCTTGATGCAAAAGCAGAGCCTTTAGGCTCAGTAAGCTGGCGACTGCAGCCTTCCGGCAGCGATCGGGTGCTGGTGCAGTTAAAACCGGCGCCATCCGATCCATCTAAACCAGCAGAGCGCGCCGACTGCCCGCGACTCGAAGCGCAGATAAGCGGTGCTGAGCTGGTCGGCACTGGCGAACAAAGCGCCCTGCCGCAGGTGTCTCCGACAACCAGCCCCATACCCAGTCCGATGCCCGAGCCATCCCAACAGGCCGGTCGCCCTGCTGCGCCACAAAATGTGCGGGTCGTCGAACAGACTTCGGATTCGCTCACTTTGCAGTGGGAGTTTGACATGGGGCCGTTGAGCTACAATCTGTACCTCAATGATCAGCCTGTTAAGGCCGGACACACTTTCCCCAATTATTACCGCTTTGAAAAGCTCAACAGCGAAACAAGCTATCGTCTGGGCGTCAGTGCTGTCAATGTATCCGGCGAAAGCCAGATAACGAACGTAAACGGTACCACGACACGCTTTGGCCGCTCTGGCAGCGGCAGCTTCAGTGGCGGAAGTGGCGGCGGCACGGCTCCGACCCCTGAGCCGATTGTAACCCCCGTGCCAACCCCGACGCCGGTTCCACCCAATCTTTTCGAAGCTGAGCAGCGGATTAATACCTTTACGGCAGGCGGACAGGAAAATGCCGCTATCGCCATAAATGCAGCCGGTCAGTTTGTCGTGGTCTGGGAAAGCGGGGCCGAATTTGTGCCTCAGATTGACGCACCGGCCACCAATACCCAGGATGGCTCGGGCAAAGGTATCTTCGCCCAGCGTTACAATGCAGCAGGCCAAGCCATCGGCAGCGAAATTCAGGTCAATACCTACACCGACAACGACCAGAGTTTGCCAAAGGTAGGCATCGACGATAGCGGCAACTTCACGATCGTCTGGCAGAGCCGGGGCCAGAGCGGCACACCCGGCCAGATTAACATCTACGCCCGCACTTACGATGCCAACGGGCTCCCTCGAGGCGAAGCCTTCCGGGTCGACAGCGGCAATGAAACCCATAATCGGCAAAAACCCACTGTTGCAAAGCTTTCCACAGGAGAATTCATCGTTGTATGGGAAAACCTCTTCACGAGCAATAGCAATCTTCAGGCTCAGCGCTTTGATGCAAACGGCGCAATGGTCGGAGAGATATTAAGCATCGGTTCATCCACGCGGAAACATCTACATCCCCGAGTTGAGGCCAACGGCACCCAGATCATGGTGGCCTGGAACGAGAAAAATACAGTCAATAATACAAATCGCGTCCTTTATCAGTTGTTTAATTTTGAGACGCCAACTCAAAACTCCACCGTAAGCATCAACTCATTGAATGAAGCCCATCCGGTTGGCGTCAAGTCTGCAAACGGCGGCTTTATCTATTTCTACGAACAGGGCGCGCTGGGCAATCAGAGGATCATGGGACGGACAATTAGTTCACAGAACGTCATCAGCTCAGCGTTTGAGGCTCTGGCGCTCCGGAATTTGGGAGCCTGGACCGCTGTTGGCCAAAGTAACGGCCAGGCCCTGCTGGGCTGGCAGCAGACCGATATGGGCCAAAGCGATGTGTACGGACGGCGGGTCAGTGGGGCGAATCAATTTAGTGAAGCGCTCAAACTCCACAGCTACGAGGCCAACCAGCAGCAGAACCCCGCGCTGGCGCTGGCGCCGGACGGTCACTTCGTAGCCATTTGGGACGGTGAAGGCGAAACGGATACCAGTGGCGTCTATGGGCGCGGCTACCAGACCGGATTTGCCCCGATTTTGACACCGCCCTAAATAAAAGCACATAAAAAGTAAAAGCAAATAAATAAAGGCCCTTAGATCCTATTTAGGGCCTGGCATTTTTGTCAAAATCACCGAAAACAAAGCTTAAGGCTTTGTTTTCGGTGGCTTAGCCCGCTCGATCAGGCAAGCCCCTATGCTTCGACCCTTGGCCCTACTTACAAGGCATGTGAGACAAGCTAACGGGTAGCATGAGCCGCTTTTGTTTCGCCCTATCCCGAATTTTTTTACTCTACCGATTTGACGCTACAAAAAAAGCAGCCTAAAAAAAGCCCTGCAGCGCATGAAGGTCGAGCACAGCACCAGAGGCCTTATCACGGGCCAATCGTTTAAACACTCAAACGTTCAAAGGCTAGGATCAGGGCTTGTGATATCTGTGCCAGCTTATAAAACCTTTATTGAGAGCGATGATCTGCTCCAACAGTCTGACTATCGGAGTTGAGCTTATGTTAGGCGCTGCTATTGATTCAGCGTCTAACATAAGCTAGCCCTTAATTCAAAATGCCGTCTAACTGAGCGCGAAAGGTTTGGTAATTGGCAGCACTTTTCAAAATGGCAGCACTTTCTGTTTTGCTCAATTGAACCGGCTGATTATTGTGATAGTTTCCGACCAGCTGGATTTCTGAAGTACCTGACGGCGTGAGATACATGCGCAAAAAACCAGGGACCGTACCCACTCGACCGTTTGAAAACTCGATGCGAAAAACATTTTTCTTATCATAGATGTCAGCTTTATCCAGACTGAGCTGACTGTTCATCAGTTTTTGAATCACCAGTTGTTTGTTAAGAACAGTGGTATTGCCCGCCACAATTGAAACCAGACCTGGGTTGGCAGAAAAAGAGCGTAAGCTGGGGTTAACAGGCGCAAAGCTTTGATTCATGACTGCGCCTGAGTTGCAGCCCGTCAGGCTTACCATCATTAAAGCGAATGCAGCAAATGTTTTCATTTTGAGTATCCTTGTTTCGATGTACTTATAAATTTTAGTTTAAAGTGATCATCCTTATTTGACCCTCACCCGAAAGGGTGATTTTGTATCAAGCAGCCTTGCGGATCATTGCTTCTCATTAAAAACAGCACCCACACCCCCGGTGTCAGGCTAGTTGTCATGTCGTTCCGGCAGCTGACCCTTGCGAAACGGTTAAGTTGACTAGACTCAAGTTGACTAGACTCTAAGCCATTGCTCTTATCTGCGTCCAACTGCGGGTTTTTCCACTCCATTGGTCAGGACATTTGCCATCTGCCTGATAGAGCGGGTGCTGAGCAAAATACAAGATATGCCCATTTTCGAGGCCAACAGCTTACCCAAGCCAGCCATCGGCACGCTTCATATTTGGGTTGCCAGGAAGTAGGGGGATAAAACAACCCGAATCGTTAAATTGTCTGTAAGCGCAACCGCCCCTTTTCTATCGCTGCAGAATACCCTCTGAATCCCAATATATCAGGCTTCACAGCCATGACAGCCAGCGGCACATCGAATCAACTTCTTCTGAACGAGGCGAGAATCTATGGGCTCTGATTTTGCGTTAGATCTTGCTAGAGTCCTCGCGTGCGTGAACAAAAAATGTTCTGCCAGATTGTGAAAGCCATTGAGAATCTGCACAGCGTTCAAACAAGTCTTACCAATCGACAGGAAGCCGCAGCACCATTTGCTGTTCAGAGCTCGGTTTGTCAAATCTTGTTTCAAGAGCTGGTAGCCCAACTGGATCAGCAACTGGAAGTGCTGGCAGCCGAAATGCTTCGTCTGGCCCAGACTGCCGATCGGGAAGCTTTTGAGCTCTTAGAGTGTGTTGAAAAGCAATAAGCATTGTCGAGTCGTTCTGGAGCAGTAAAAGGCTGTAGCAAGGAGGCTATCGATGTAGCCTGCGGTCAATTGCGGGTCAAGTCTATTGTGATAAACTAATTCATGCCAAACAAGTGTTATCAGTGTTTTAGACCCCTTAAAACGTGTTTTTGCAAGTTTATTGAACCGATTGATCCCAGTATTAAATTTGTGCTTTTAATGCATCCACAAGAAGCTTATAAACAAAAAACGGGCACGGGAAGATTAACGGGTCTTACTCTGGTTGGCTCCGAGATCATTATCGATACAACATTTGATGAAAATAACCGCACTCAAGAATTGCTAAATGATTCATCCCATTATCCGATGGTGCTTTACCCAGACAAAGAAGCCCATTATACAGAGACGTTTAACTTTGATGCAGAACTTAAAAATAGAAAACTTTTGATTTTCTTAATTGATGCAACATGGCGTTTTTCTCGCCAAATGATGTCTCGAAGCCTCTCTCTTCAGAAATTACCCAAATTGTCATTTAGTAGCGAATACAGATCCATTTTTGAAATTAAAAAGCAACCCGCAGAACACAGTCTTTCAACCATTGAGTCATCCTATTATTTAATAAAAGAGCTACAAGTAGCCGGTGTGTGTGACCAAAGTATTGACCCGGAGAGCTTAATGAATGTCTTTAAAAAGATGATTAAACTCCAACAGGGCTTTATAGAAAACAAAACCCTGATTGCGACCAGGCTTAAAGGGCCTTAAGGGTTTGTCAAACGCTCATAGATGTCGGAACGCTTCTTGTTTGAGCCTTTGCGCTAAAGCCAAACCCACAGGATCTGGCGGTTCGTTTTTTTGAGTAGATCAGCTTGAGCTCAAACTGAAGCGATCTCAAGAGACCTGCCAGCTGATGGCTGGATTCTTTCGCCTGCTCCCTTTCAGCTTCGGTCGGATTCACCCGCTCTGCGACTGCTCCGATCAGAGTAGCCGCCTAAAAAAGCTATCTTGATCATCGTACAAACGAAAAAACAAAACAGACCTTAGGAGTTCACTCCACCAAAGGGGACAGAAGCCTGCCCATCAGAGCTCGGCAGCACAGTCTCCTGAGCGTGGATCCCTCGGCGGTTTTAGGTGTCGAGGAACAATCCAGATAAGCCGCTTCGTCGGCTTATCTGGCCTGGTTGGCCACTTTATCTGTTTGTTCAGGTAATTCAAAGATTTCAGATCTCCTCACCCCATTTATCAAGGATAATTTGTAGAGCTTTTAGAACTTTCTTTCTTCTTTTATCTTTGGTTATACCTTTTGGCAGCCTGTCGTGCCAGGGCTGCCAGTAGTGTTCTAAATGAATATCCGGCTGAATGGAGCTTGGATGAATTTTCTCTTCAAAATATCTCTTGCATTCTAAAACCTGTTCAAGTCCAACGAAAGTGAAGGTAAAGCCTTCGACTTCAGCGAAGTAGACCCAATTTTGCAGGAGATTGTCCTTTGACTTCTTGACGGGTATTCCTCCGTTACAATGGCCATGGCTCATAAAATCTTCGTGCTTGTCTGGATCGACAATCTCACGCCAAATCTTGCTCATTTCAAGACTTCCCAATGGCCTGCTTTCGTCGAGCCAACATGACGGATGGCTCCGGCTGCTTTCAGCTTATCCAAATGATACTTTACGCCGTTATCTGTGATGCCGAGCTTTTCGGCCAAATCCCTACGAGTCAGCTTCGGCGTCTTTCTCAGCAGCGCGATCAGTTTTTCTTGGGTAGTTTCTTGGGTAGCCGACACACCAGAAGATTGCGCTGGACTCGCGGGCACAGCAAAGGGAAATTCGACCCACAGGCCATTGTCCCAGCGAAAGACGGGGGCTGGAGCGCCTTGGGACGCACAAGCATTCCGCATCAGCTCGATACCGGTGTGTGTCAAGGTAGTTGTCGCCTGAGTCATGCCGCCTTCTGGTAGCAGAATTTGTTTCCTAGCCACATTTTATCAGCCGAGAAGCACAGAGCCTATGGCAAGAAACACTTTTTGAGCTCGGCAGCGCAGTCTGCTGAGCAGGGATTTCTCGCGGGCTTTAGGTCGAGGAATCAATCAAAATCACTTGCATAGCGAAGCGGCGTCAAGTGCATTTTTTCTGGGTTGGCCATAATTTCATAATCCTAATTTAATAGCAAAAAACGGAGACTCTTTTTCTTCATTGATGAAATACTCTATTGCATTATGAGAACAGCCAAATTCGACCAAAAATTTTGTTATTTTTATCAATTGTTGCAAAACAAAAATTGGGTCTGGCGTCTGCAAATACGTACCCACTTGACGCTCAAGAATTCGAATATACAGTTCACAGAACTTCGCGGTTTTAACAAAAGCTTGGTCTTTTAGTTCATTTAAGGACCACGCCAAGAATCCCAAATAGTTTTCCCATCTGGTTTCAATAGGTATATAGAGTTTGATCAATAAATAATGCCATGCGTCTTCAATGAATTCGAAGTCCTTTTGGATTATTTTTTCTCGAAAGGTATCAAGCGCATCTAATGAAACCGCATCCTGATTAGACAATAAGTCTAGGTCTGGCTTGACTAATACTACCTGCTCAAGATACTTAGAATAAATATAATCCTTTACCCTTGGGAAGGATTCCATGGATTGTAATGAACCTTTATTATCGTCAATAAAATACTTCATTTCTTTTAACATATCAAGCCTAATATCTTTTGAACCATATATTTCATGCGGGAAGTTTTCTAAACGTTCAACACAATCTTGAAGGTCCATGAATATAATCGAAAGCTCTTTTTTTGTCCAAACAATACCTTGAACATTATAGGCGGTTTTTCTCAATTGTCTGAACGGAATAATATGATCTCTTTGCTCATACCTCCTCCAAATCCCCCTTCTTTCATCGAAATCTATTGCGATTCTCCATATGCGCCCGGTATTGAGTATCAAATTTTTAATATGATTTTGAGCACTAATATCATGCGAGACAAAAAGATTAATGCTTAGTAAAGTATTTGATAAGTACGGCAGATTTGACATGGATTTTACTTGTTCTACTATTTTTGACTTGTGTTCCTCATTCAAAAGCATTTTTACATTGTTCAAAGCTTTAATGCAGATACTAGATTCCTGAGGTATTTCTTCGATTAATGCTTCAATAAATTTAATTGAACGTTGATTGAGCAGGCTTGAGCCTTTGCAGTGGTACAGTGGATTTTTTAATAGTGAGGCAAGGAAATCCACTTTCATAGATTCTTCGTCTGAAATGTTTAACAAAATCTCTAGGATAGAAGACACCAGTTCTGGTTCAGCAATAAAAGGCATGGCCTTATAAAAAAAGTCATATACAAACTTCACTTCTGAATATAAAATTTTTCTTAGCTCTTTTTTTGAACTAAACTTCTTCCAGGTGCTCAAAAAGAATCCTTTCCAAACATCGTAAGGCAGACAGATAAATAGTTCAGAAATAATGAGCAGAAGTGAGTTTGAAAGCCTAGTTCCCTGATTTAAAAACTTATAGAGTGAAGTTAATTTTTTGAACAGAATAACGTCTACAGTTTGGCTTTCAAATACCAATACATGTTTTGAGTTATAGATGAATTTTCGAACTAATAGTCTAGTTTTTCTCTCAAAGGCATCACAGCCTAGATAGGTCATGTTGAGATAAAACACAAGCATTGGAGTGACTTGGAAAAGTCGATCAGCACAGGCAAGCCATTCTTCATGAGATTTATAGACAGTACAATTTAAAGCCGGCCTGAGACCTGATTCCAAGTATAGATTTAACACTTTCAAACTA
>CAJYHH010000514.1 GCA_913773825.1 Candidatus Sericytochromatia bacterium
GTGATCCAGCTTGATCAGTCAGAAAATAGAGGGCAGCTCAGCTGCCCTCTTTGAAAATGGATGGTATAAAAAACTCTAAGTCGCTGCCGTTAATGCAAGCTTAACACACAGAAGAAAAATCAACAGAGTTTAACGAGTTTAACGAGCCAGACCGGGTGCTTCAAGAATACCCAGCAGGGGAACGCGCATTTCGGCCCACATCTGTTCAACTTCACTATAAGCAGGACGGAAGTCCTGGCCCACTTCAAGCGTCATCGACATGGCGCCGTGGCGTTCATAGGCATAGTCGCGAGTGGTCGCAGTGGTTGGATACAGAATTTGTGGGCTGCTGCCGCCTTTAAAGCCCAGCGGCTTCATGGTTTTTTCCCAAAGGGCGCGGTATTGAGCGGACTGTGGAATATCAGCTGGTTGATAGCCCAGCGGCCAGAGCATCAGTTCACCGTAAGAATGCATATCTACAAACACAATGGGCTTAAAGCGCTGCATCATGGCCTGCACAACCTGAACTTCAGGTTCACTGCCTGGAGCAGAACCTGAGTAGATTTCGCCGTTCGGGTCTGTAATGCCGCGCTTCCAGCTGTCAGGGACGGTTAATCCTGAATAGTTCCAATGATTGTCAAAATTACGGTTTAAATCAACGCCTGTACCATGGGTGTTTTTACGCTGCCAGGCTGCACCTTTTTCAACTTTGACGCGGCCGTCTACGTTGACCATCGGCATGATCACAATTTCGCGAGTGTTTAACAGTTGGGTAATGCGGGGATCTTTGTTATAACCCTGAACCAACTGGTTCATGAGTTTCATGAGTAATTCAACCGGCGCGAGTTCGCGGGCATGAACACCCCCTGTCATGAGTACGACAGGCTTACCCTGGCGGGCACCGGGATTAATTCTTACAGCCCAGATATCATGATCGGCCTGACCCTGGCTTTTTTCCCAGGTATCGCCAACATCTTCAAGTTTGACAAGCTGAGGGTTATTCTGGGCTAAAGTCTGTAGCTGGGATTTGACCTGGGCATAAGTCAAATAGCCTTGGGGAAAATTCTGACGAGCTTCAGCGGCGCGGGCGCGCTGAGCCTGAACCTGAAGCGTAACGCCCTGCTGCTGTAAACGTACAATCTGGGCTGTACTTAGTCGCCCCTGCAGTTCTTTTTTATTGCGATCTGGTGCAAAGACATCCAGTCCGGAGCTCACCAGTTCATTGAGCTCTTGTTCATTGTGCCAGCGGATGGTTACCAGCTGATAAGCGCCTGTGCCGACTGCTTGTTGAGCGCGTAATGGGCTCTGA
>CAJYHH010000515.1 GCA_913773825.1 Candidatus Sericytochromatia bacterium
TTGCCATGCTGGTCTTTTAAAAAAGTACCGTTATCTTCAACCCAGACAAAGCTACCATCCCGGCGCTGATGGCGATACTCCATCGAAAAGGGCTCGTCTGACTGAGCAGCCTGCTCCAGGGTTTTCATCGTTGCCGGTCGGTCGTCAACAAAAATCAGGGCTTCCCAGCGATCAATGTCTACTTCTTGATAACTGACTGGATCAAAACCTGTAATTCGCTCAATGGAACCCGCCCAATGAATCTGACCGCTGACCATGTCCCAGTCATAGACCATCTGCCCGGTTTGTTCTGCCACCAGCCGATAACGCTGCTCACTGGCCTCTATTTTGCGATAGTCTTCATCACGCAGACAACGCTCAATCAGCTGAACTAAACGCGGTAGGCAAGCTTCGTTACAGGCTAAAATCTGGGCCATCAGCTCAGGTTCTAGTTTTTGAACGGGTAAAGCAGGTAAATCTGAGCGGGGCTCTTCGGTTAATAAAATCAGATCAGCACTCTTAACCAAAACAGCAGGACAAGGCCAGTCACAGGCTGTTAGATCATAGCCCAGCGGGACAAGTGCTTCAATCAACCAGTGCTCCGGAAAAGGGATACTGGCTGGCATAAGAATAGAATAAGATTGCATGGGATTGCCTGTTATCACCATAAACAAGCCACTACCAAAAATGCAAGTGGCGATAGCTTTAAAAAGCCCAAAATACCCAAATCAGGCCCAAAACTTCGGGTTATGATTCTTAAGCCATTAAACCAAACTCTGTTCAGGATGATCTTTAAGCTCAGGGTTTTGGTCAATCAGGGGCAACACTTCCTGACTGCAAACCCAAACAAGCAGCGCGCCCAGCCAAACCGCCAGCGCCATCGCCAAGTGAATCAACTGCATCCAGCCTGGGGCTGAAAGTAAGACATTTATTGCGCCTAATAATAACTGGGTTAGAATCAAGCCGCTTAACAGTCCGCCACCTTTTAGACGTTCACCTAAAATTTGCAAAGCGAGTAACAAATAGAGCCCTGTCGCAACAGCTAAAATCGGATGCACAATTCGCAATTGCACCAGAAAATGATCTGAGGCTGTATGGGCACCTAAAGTAGTCGGAAAAAGGGTATCGCCTAAAGCTGTCACAGCTCCGCTCATGGCAGTTAAGATCAAACCCATACCACCGGGAAGGAGCCAACGACTGACGCGGCTTTTAAAATCCCATTTTATCTGGTAATCGCGCTTTGACCACCAGGCGACTAAAGCTGCAAAAGCTGAAAGCGCAAAGGTATTAATTAAATGCAGGGAGGCCGTAACAGCGCGGGCCACAGAAGTATTATCTGCAACCAGTTCAAACTTAACTAAACCAGCCCCTAAAGCAGCTTCAGACAGCAAAAACACAAGCGTGCCAATGCTGGCCCAACGCACCCCGTGCTGACGCGGAAAGCGCTTAAAACCCCAAACCAGCATGACTAACACCAAAGGCAGACTCAGACCGCTAGTCAGACGATGCGTAAATTCGACGAGGGTTTTTGCGCCTGGAGCAATAGGCAGTACTTGGCCATTACAGGTCGGCCAGTGATTGCCACAGCCGGCCCCTGAACCGGTAATCCGGACCCAGGCGCCCCATAAAATAACCAAGACAAGATAGGCCACAATCAGCCAAGCAAAACGGGTAAAAGCACGAGAAGGCTTGTTCATACACGCCCATGATACCAGAGCATTAACGCTTAGAGCACCTGATACAACAAGAGATCGGGTTGAGAAAGTTGATCCTGCAGGCGATAAACCAACTGACGGACTTTTTCAAGCAGGTGCATTTCTGAACGGCCTAGCTCATGTTGCCAGGCAGGCCAGGCATCCAGCAAAGTCTGACACATGCTCAATCGCAAACGATCTGCATCCAAACCGGAAAAAACACGATAACTCGCTTCAGCTTGGTGAGCCGCATACAGGGTTAATAAGCCCGTTGCCGGATCTAGTTCAAGATCAAACAAAGCTAATTGACCCTGATAATCAAGCTCTACAGCTCGCCAGCCAAAACTGGCCGCCTGCAAATAAAGAGTAAAGGAATCTGGAATCATCAACTCAAACGTCTGATCAGATAAATCATTTATTTCACGGACATAGAGCCGAATAACTTGGGTGTCAGACATTTTCAGGCACCTCACCCCAGGATGCTCCAAGCATAACACGTCAGGTGCAGATTTTCTGCTGGGCGCTAGATTTGAAGCGGATGGTTCACCAGATAACGGCAAGTGGGCATCGACAATTGATGAAGGCGTTCAATTAACCACATCGCTCGCTCAGCCATCTGTTGAGCAGTCAAAAACGAGCGAGTAGCAAAGCCTTCAGGGAACGCTTTAAGGATATCTTTGCGCAAATTAGCCAGCTCAAGTTCAATGATCGGCAAATGGCTCTGCGTTTCTCCTCCCGTTAGAGGTGAAGGTAGATTTGGCAGATAAGGCGCAAGATTCATTTTAATCATCCCTCAACTGATTAAAATCAGTTTGTTAGAAACCTGGGTTCTCAATCTATTTGGCTTAACATTCATTGCCTATTTGGCAATAATAAAATTTCAAGATGTGTTTTGTCAAGTCACGCAATTTTATGAAGCTAAAGTGACTTGAAGTAGATAAGCGAACTATTTGAGCAAGTGAAACAAATGAAACAAAAAAAAAACAGCTTTCTGTATTCAGAAAGCTGTAACAGTTCCACTTCATATAAGAGAAGCAGAAATTTACGCGGCTGATTTACCCAATAAATCCTGAAGACTGGCAATCACTTTTTCAGCTGCTGATGCAGTCAGTCGGCTCCAGCTGGTGTGATGGGTTTCGCGCAGCCAAGATGCAAAATCAGCACCAGCCAGTCCTGCCTGACCAGCTAATTTCTGAATGTTTTCCTGCTGAGCGCTACTGGCCAGCTCTAGACCTTCACGTCGTCCGCGCTCAAGTCGCATTTGTTCGGCACGTTTTTCTTGCTGCAATTTTTGAATGTACTTTTGATCGTCGAAGCGCCCCATAAAAACGTCGGCGCTGAACCCCAACCAGCTCAACCCCTTGGTTAAAGCATCGGTTCTGACTTTTTTCATCGGATCAGAAACCCGTTTCCAGCCATTTTTGGTGTTTTCAAACAGCTCAATATCGGCAGCAATATCCAGACTGCCTTCCTGGCCGTCGATTTTATACCAGAGCTGGGCTGTATACAGCATCAGATTATAATGAGGGTCAGCCGGATCAACCGTCAGCATCTCAAAATTCTGATTGCGAATCCCCCAGCCCAAACCACAGGGCCCAAGCACCTCTGTTGTGCGTTTAATCTGATACATCGCATCAATACTTGTAAATTTAAAGGCACCAAACGCTACTTTATCAGTCATATCTGGATCAGTTTGTTCAACCTGATTCCAAATCAGCATGTTGTCCATGCATTTAACCTCACTTGTTTTTTAGAAGCGGTATAGAGCTGGTGGCGAGTAGCTGCCAGCTAGGGCCCCTGACTAACAGCTAATTCAAATGGACGTCCAGGGGGCTGCCCTGCAGAAAGCTAATGATCGGTTCAGGCTCTGGCATCCGAACAGGTTTATTGACCGGTTTAGATATGGATTGTGATTTATTCAGAAAAGGCGGAAGCTCAAGACTTGGGCTAATTTCTCTTGCAGATTCAGACTGAACCTGAATCGTGATCCGATCCCGAGACGCAAGACGTAAAGCCTGAAGAGCAATCACAACCGCCAAAGCGGCAAGAATTGTCGAAAACATTAAGCACTGACCTCCTGGAGCAAATAAGCAGCATCGAGTTGTTGGGCTGTATTAAATTGTGCGACAAGATCCAAACCTGCATCCAATAAATTCTGCTGTTCAGCCAAGTTCCGGCGCAGACTGTTAATGACAGGAATGGTTGGGACTGCAGGAGCGGGAACATTGAGTAAGGGGCTCCCCAATGCCACATCAAGGGAATGAACTTCCTGAATCAATTGTTGACTAAAGTGATGTAAAGCCCAGTCCGCAACAGCTTCAGAACGTGTAGCAAAAGGACCTGTGTCTTCAGCGCAGACATCCGGGTCATACCACCACCAGTCACGAGCATAACCCGTTGGCACGGGGGTATAGGTCGGAAAGAAGATCGGGTATGCAGCTTCGTTCATGATTCCTCCTGCTTGGCCCGGATTTCGGGGACTGTCCCGCTGGGTCCTTTTTGTTTATATCTGTATTATAACACAGTGTATGTCATTGTATACAAGCTGAATTCAAAAATGCTTTTTTGACGCTTTTGCTATTGTTTTGGGCAAGAAAAAAGACCTCAACAAAAGAGGTCTGAATTCAGCTTATAGACAGGCATTCAGGCAATTTTTTCAGGCATTGATTAATCAATACCTGACTTAGTTATACATCATTATACACTTAAACACAAGATCGTCTAAAAGCCTGATTTTACGTCAAACAAGACGCTCTGCGATCTGGATCACATACGATCCAGTTTATGATCAGAGCGTCTTAGTGAGGCTTATTAGCTGTTTAGTAACCAGGGTTTATCTAAAAACATACAGAATAAAGGCGACCACTTGAGCTTGATGAGCTAAATTTGCTCAATCGGAGGTTCACTCTGACCCGGCGCCTGTTTTTGAGGGCCCTGCTTACTCAAACGCTCAATCTCGGTCTGAAAGTGCTCAATTAGACTCACTGCAGAGGGCGGCAGTTCTTCAGCTGATTCCTGCCACGTTTTGACTATTTTTGTATATAAAGTCAGGCGAATTTCATCAGCTGTACGCGATTCGCCGACTGGATGAGTCTGCCCCTCATGAATCAACTGTAGTTCACCGGAACTCAGATTCAAATGAGCTCTAGCCTGACTTTTAGCCTGCTCACCTAATAAATCCAAGGGCAAAGTTGCAACCAGTGGTTGATTGTCTGCTTCTGTATATGCCGGTAATTCAGGATCTTCATGTCGGAACTCAACATCCACCGGACGACCATCAGGACTCTTTGCGTCAATTAAACTTAGCTGCATTGTTCCTCCTATAAAAAAGGGCAGAAGGGTCTTCTCCCTTCTGCCTCGATTGGTGCTGGGCTCCAGCTTCTAAACTGATTGTCAGAATCTCAGTCAGAACCTGTTACCGAGTGATTTGGGGTCTCTGAAGACAATCAGCATACGTGTTTAGATGTAAAATCCTTGTCAAGACTTAGCTTCAATCAACAAAGATTCTATTAAAACTGTTTTTAACGCCTGATTTGATTAAGCCTTGTGCTGCGTTAACTTTCTTGCTGACGTGCAGCCACAACCTGGCGAGCTTTTTTCTGCATTCGCCATAAATTAGCGGGGCTCAGATCGTGAGTATCAAATAAAACCGATTGTTCATCAATATCAATCGCTAAAAAAGTGGGACGTGGAACCTCAGCGTAAGCATCAGGCTGACGCATCACGTTTTCTAAAGGCTCGGTTTTGACTTCGCCCGTTTCCAGCACATAAATCATTTCTGAGCCAGGCCTCACATTCACCGCATAGTCCAGATACTTGATTAACTTAGCATCAAGCAGGCTCAAACCTTCAGCGCTCAGACAGCTAAGATGGCCATCCTGACGTAGTTTTTCCTGAATCCGCTCACGCAGCGGACGATCTGTGGTCAAGGGTAAAGCTTGCTGAGCGGCTTCTAGTTGAGCTAATACCTGCTCTCGTTCTCCTGATTGGGTAAACAGCACCACTGAGCCGCCCCCGGCCACCTCAGCGCTAATATAAGCTCCAGCTTGCATTCGGGATGCGTAGCGCTCGGGAAAATCAAAAAAGCTACCAATTGGCAAACCTCTGACTTTACCCTCTTCAGTTAAGTAAATAATTTCAGAGCCGGCATGACTTTCAGCCCTGACTAACCAATGAATAATTTCAGCCGTCAGCGCCTCAAAACCTTCGGGGCTCAGATGGGCAAGACTGCCGCGCGCCAGCAAGGTCTCATAAGCGCGCAAAGCAGCCTGATCTCCAGCTAATTTTTCGCGATACTGTTCAGCCGGTGTATCCAGTTGCTGCTTTTCCATCTCGTCCTCCAAGATTTTTATGTTTTAGTTTAAACCTCTAAAGCGCTTCCGAATAGTCCTACATCACAATCCTACAATCCATAACGACACAGACTAACTTCGGCCTAAGTCTAATAATTTCTGCCGAAAATTTTGACCCACTTTGCGATTCATAAATAAGCGATCTGAGCGGCCTAATAGCGCTTGTTTAAGACGCTGACGAAGCTGTGAGTCACTGGCAAGTTTAACAGCCTGCTGAATATACTCAGTCGGTGTCGCTGCAACGGGGCCATCCAGATCCATTTGCTGATACAGGGCCTGGCAAATTCTGCCCCGCATATACTCACCGGGCAAGGTGACCACGGGTGTCCCGACAGCAAAAGCCGCCATTAAAGTATTCACTGAGCCAAAGGGATAATTTTCCAGCATCACGTCGACTTGGGCCAGTAAGCCCAGAAAAGCCTCTGGTGCATAACGTGGCAACACCGTGACGCGAGACTGGAGCTCTGGCCCTAACAAAGCAGTCAGACGAGCCACAACCGCTTGAATCAGACCATTAGAAGTCAGATCCAAAAGCAACAATCGTGCTTGTGGATCA
>CAJYHH010000516.1 GCA_913773825.1 Candidatus Sericytochromatia bacterium
AACCTTTTTCCTCTCCGATAATTGTGAAGCATCCTGTCCATTACTGAAATCACCTGCAACCAGTAATTTAAGAGGAAGTTCTGTTTTCTTACCTGCGCCTCCCGTATGAAGATCAAGCTTTAAATTAATACGTGCTTTTGGCACTTCGTTCTGGAAACTTTCAGCCATTTCATCGTCCTTTTCTTATCGCCATAGATATTTTCAGCCCTGGGCTCTCTGCACGCGATAATAGAATAATGATCGACGAAAGATCAAACATACAGATCATTAAACTTCAATAAGAATTTTCTCAAGCGTTTTATGCCACGAAAGAAAGGAGAAAAGTTCTGCTATATTAGCTAATTGAACTGTTCTATATCTATCAGGCAAACATTTATGTCGGGATTGATAAATTAAACAACAGATGGGTGATAAAAAATAATTAAATTGATCCAGATTAATGATTTAAATCCAGAGTCAACCATGACTGATTTTTTTAACACTTATATTACGGAATATACAATCAGGTAATCTGTTTTACCCTTACCGGGTTGATGCTGTCAGATGAGAGGAGGATTAACAGCAATCAGAAGCAGGTAAGAAGAGTCAGAACGAGGCCTGACGGCAGAGCCTTTTATTGACGCTCCCGGCATTCATGCTTTCCGCTCAGGCCTGAGGCTGTACGCAGAAAGAAAAAACCGTTACGCAGGACAGAATGCTTAGCTGAGTGCCCGGCGACAGGCAGAGGGTGTGGTTCCATACACCTGGCGAAAACGGTGACTGAAGTGGGCTGACGAGTGAAAACCACACTGTAAGGCGATGGCGGTCAGGGTCAGGTCGGGCCGTTCAAGCAGCATCCGGGCACGATCCATACGGCGTCGCATCACAAACTGGTGCGGTGCTTCGCCGGTAGTGTGACGGAACATACGGGCAAAGTGAAACTCACTCAGCGCCGCTTCGTGCGCCAGCACGGAGAGCGTTAAAGGCTGGTCGAGATGGGCATCGATAAAGTCGAGCACCCGGCGTAATACCACCGGCGCCAGCCCTCCCCGCACCGGAGGCAGCTGCCAGTTCACTTCACTGTAGTGCTGTAGCAGATGGGTCAGCAGCAGCGTGGAGGCGCTGCTCAGCATTAACTGACTGGCGGGCTGCTGCCAGTCAC
>CAJYHH010000517.1 GCA_913773825.1 Candidatus Sericytochromatia bacterium
CGTGATGGCAGTGAGTTTGGATTAAAACAGGCGTGTGCTATATTATGGGCAAAACCTCCCTCGCTCTAGCTCGGGTGGGAGCAGCCAGCTAGAAAAAGCCGGTAAAGTCCGGCAGAAAGCGCAGGTCTGCCAGAAAATGCAGTTTTTAGATAATCTGACGGGGCCCCAGTTTTTAATCTTCTACGCGATTGTTTTTGTGGTGCTGCTGATCTTTACTGACTTTCGCGGTACCAAAGCGGTCTGGGGCTTTTTAATCAGCGAAGGGATTATTAATGCGGTGGCTATTATCAGAATGGCTGACTCTCTGGCTGAGGGCCACCGCAATGTGCTGTTTTTAGTCTTGTTTATGGTTGCGGCCAATCTGGTGTTTATTACTCGTCTGATTATTCGTCTGGCTCAAGCCGTTAAAAGTGTCAGTGGGCGCACTGGCCGTCGCTCGGGCATAACGGGCAGTTCAGGTGGACGACACTCTAGCGGAGTGGGTGAAGCCGCCACAGCAGGCTTTTTCTTTGGTTCCTGGGGAAGCGATAGCAGCGGTTCATCATGCAGCTCAGGTAGTTCTGACAGTGTCTCATCCTGTAGCTCTGGAAGCAGCTGTAGCTCAGGGTGTGGGGGCTGCGGTGGCGGTGGTGGAGGCGACTAATTCTGAGTCGCATGTTTAACCCCCTTAGTCTGCAAAGCTTACCTCCACTCGGTGTGGGACTGGGCTTTCGGGCTCCTTTTGCATCAGCGCTGTTAAAGACTGAGACCAAACATTCAGCTGTAGATTTTTTAGAAATCACAGTTGAACATTATCTGGATGTTGGGCCTGCTAAGCAACAGGAACTTTCTGCTTTAAAAGAACGCTATACCCTGATTCCCCATGGTTTAAATCTCTCTTTAGGCAGTGCTGAAGGTCTGGATTTTGACTATCTCAAACAACTCTCCAGTCTGATTCAACAGCTTGATCCGCCCTGGTGGAGTGAACACGTTTGTTTTACCCGCGCGGGCGGCATTCAGATTGGCCATCTGAGCCCTTTGCCGTTTAGTGCTGAAGCGCTGGACGTGCTGAGTGAAAATATTGAAACGGTGAAGCAACAGATCTCAACCCCGCTGATTCTTGAAAATATTACCTATATGCTCAGTCTTGGCGGTGAGCTGAAAGAAGCTGAGTTTTTAGCAGAATTGTGTAATCGTACTGGCTGTGGCCTGTTATTAGATATCACCAATCTGTATATCAATAGCGTGAATCATGCTTATGACGCCTATGCCTTCCTCGACAAACTGCCCTTAGATCAGGTTGTCCAGCTTCACTTTGTCGGAGGGCACAGTGAACAGGGCTATTTGATCGATAGCCATTCTCATCCGACTCCTGAACCGATCTGGGCGCTGATGGAAGAAGTTTTAAAACGTGCGCCAGTCAAAGGGGTGATTTTAGAGCGCGATGACAATCTGCCTACCTTTGAAGACTTAGTGTTTGAGCTAGAGCGGGCCCGTAAAATCGGTCAGCGTTATGGACGCTGGCCATGAGTTTGCTGCAGCAACAGCAAATCTTAGCCAGACTGTTAACCGATGTTGAATTACGCCAACAATTTGAGCTGAATGGCCCTGCCACGCTCCTGTCATTGGGAATAAGCAATGCTGATGCCGACGCTTTATTGGCCCTTGCTCAGAGCCAGCTTAAACTTTTTGCTGATACTCTGCTGCAAAAACGCCTGCACATGATCACTAAAATGCTGCCGCGCAGTAGTCAGGCGATGGGAACAGAATTTAAGGCTTTGTTTAAACAATATGCCCAAACCCCACTACCTGATTTAGCGCAAAAACATCTTCAGGACGCTCTGCAATTTGTCAGCTGGCTACAGCTCAATTTGCCAGCAGAACAGGCCAGCTGGCGAGAATTATTGGACTACGAAGCGGTTGATTTAAAAACGCGTCTGCCAGGGCGGGGCCTGATTTTTAGACGCTATCACTTTGCGGTCTGGCAACAGGATATTGCTCAACAGAGCCCTGCTTTGTGTTTGTGGCTGAGGTTGAATCCTGGTGCTAACTGGTGGTATTTAAGACTACCCATTTGGTCTAATTTATACAAAGTCAAAGAGTAGGCATATAATCATGATTGGTCCAAGCCCTGATAATCCTCATCCGATGGCGGGTTTTCCGCAGGTTTGTTTTATCAAAAATACGGTGAAAAATCCCCAGATTGAAATTGGTGATTATACTTATTACGACGATCCCGAAGATTCAGAGAACTTTGAACGCAATGTGCTCTATCTCTATCCCTTTATTGGCGATAAGCTGATGATTGGCAAGTTTTGCGCCATTGCCCACGGGGTTAAATTTATTATGAACGGCGCCAATCATAAGATGTCGGGCCTTTCGACTTATCCGTTTCAGATTTTTGCTCAGGGCTGGGAAAAAGTTATGCCCCAGCCTGGGGACTTGCCGTTTAAAGGCGATACGGTGATTGGGAACGATGTCTGGTTAGGTTATGAAACGATGGTAATGCCGGGGGTGAAAATTGGCAATGGCGCCATTATTGCGGCTCGCTCCGTGGTGACCAAAGATATCCCGGCTTATACCATTGCGGGTGGCAATCCTGCCCAGGTGATTAAACAACGGTTTTCAGATGATAAGATCAAGCGACTTGAAGCTCTAGCCTGGTGGGACTGGTCAGCAGAAAAGATTACTCAGCATTTAGAACGGATTGTGGCAGGGGATATTCAGGCTTTAGAAGAGGCTCTTGAGTGAGTAAAGATTTTAAAAACTTAGTCTTCGGTGCGCAGCATCTGCTGCAGCAGTTCAAGCAGGGCATCGGGCCTAAAAGGTTTGTGAATAAACGCTTCGCCGGTTTCGATTTTGCCTTCTTGAAACAGGACGTCATCAGAATAACCTGACATATACACAACTTTAAGGCCTGGAATGCGCTTAAGTAGCGTTTCGGCCAGTTCACGGCCACTCATGCCGGGCATCACTAAGTCAGTTAATAAAAGATCGACGCCAACCGCATTGTCTTGAATCAGATTTAAAGCACTTTGGCCATCAGAGGCTGTCAACACGCGATAGCCGGCTTTTTCAACCACTTTAGCAAGCAGTTTGCGTACGGCGGGTTCGTCTTCGACCAGCAGTAAGGTTTCGGTGGGCAAAAGCTGTGCCTGATAAGGCTGAGTTTCTTGATCCTGATCGGGTTGTTCGGGGGTTAAGGGCAAATAGACCTTAAAGACAGTGCCTTCGCCAGGTTCAGACTCGACCTGAATATCCCCCAGACTTTGTTTGACAATCCCATAGCTGGTCGCTAAGCCTAAACCTGTGCCCTGGCCTTTTTGTTTGGTGGTGTAAAAAGGTTCAAAAATTCGTCCAAGAACTTCTGGTGCCATACCGTGACCGGTGTCCTGAATCGCAAATAAAGCGTAAGGGCCGGGGGCCAGCTCTGAATCATTGCTTACCCCAGGCTCTGAAACCATTTTTGTTTCGACAATCAAACTGCCGCCTTCAGGCATGGCGTCACGGGCATTAACCGCCAGATTCATAATCACCTGATCGATCTGGCCAGGGTCAGCTGTAATCGTGAGATCATCCGGGTAAAGATTGAGTTTGAGATGAATATGTTCGCCAATCAGGCGCTCAAGCAGTTTGACCATGCCTTTGACGCGAGCATTCAGATCAATCACGCGGGGCTGTAAAAATTGCTGGCGTGAAAATGCCAGCATCTGGCGGGTTAAATCAGCAGCTCGGCTGGCGGCTTCTAACATCTGAGCCACATGGCGGCGAATATCTTCAGTGCTGTCAGTGTGGTGATTAAGCAGTTCGCCATAGCCAGAAATAACCGTGAGCAGGTTGTTAAAGTCATGGGCGACACCGCCTGCCAGACGTCCCAGAGCTTCCATTTTTTGGGACTGTAGCAGCTGCTCCTGGGTCTGGCGCAGGGTGGCAACCGTTTCAGCGACTCGGCGCTCAAGCTCTTCATTGATACGCAGCAGGGCGTCTTCAGCATTTTTCTGGGCGGTAATGTCAGCTGAGATTCCCAGCAGATAAATCGGTTCGTTATTATCGTCAAGAATCGGGATTTTTTTGGTGTGCAGCCAGCGTAAACCATGGCGGGTTTCTAAGGGCTCTTCGGGAATATCGACAACGGTTTTGCCAGCTAAAGTCTCGCGATCGCGAGTCATAAAAAAATCAGCCTGTTCTTTAGGAAACAGATCATGATCATTGCGGCCAAGCAGCTCTTCTTGCGGAATGCCTAACAGTCGCTCACCGGCTTTGTTAAAGCGCTGAAAACGCAGGTCCCGAGCTTCTTTGACAAAGATCATGTCGGGGATATTTTCAATAATGCTGTCCAAAAAACGCGCGGTTTGCTGCAGAGCATCGGTTTGTGGGCCAGGTGGCGTCAGGGTGACCATTAAGCCCACATCAAGCTGTTGGCAACGGCAGGTAATCGGGCGGTTGCCGCGCTGAAACAGCCCTGGTGGCACAATGCCGGATTGCAGGGTTTCAAATTGAGCCTGAGAACAAAGCCCGCTAGCGGGCAAAGAATCACCTACGGCTAACTGATCCAGCATATTGCTGGCGGCTGGATTAATCAGCAAAACGTCACCTGCTGGACTGAGGAGTAATAAACCCTCTGTCCAGGCATCACTGGCTGCGCTAAAAACCTGAGTATGCAAATCAGCAGCTGACTGCTTAGCTGAAAACGGTGGATTAGGAGCTTGAGAGACTGGGGCCTGTGTAAACTCTTGAGGCGTGGGCATCTTGCCGTCCGACTTCTAGATACGTCACATTTTATCATGATTATGTCAGCTGTGTTGCAATGTTCTGCTAAGTTCTTGTCTAACTTTACAGATAACTTGACGGGAATCAAGTTATCGAAATTGTTTCAATCAATGTTGTTAAGCCTGTTCAAAACTATGCTGAGTGTAAGCATTTGACGCTTAGCATCAAGGCCTCAGGGCCAGAAGAGAGACTCTTGTGATACAAAGCTTTGACAGACCGATTGAAATTGCAGAAGATACTTACTGGGTCAGCCAGCGTGATCCCCATTCACTTTTACAGGTAAACGCCTATTTACGACGCTTTCGCGGGGCGCATAAAACAATTAATTATCTAATTGACCCAGGCCCGCTGGAATTTTTTTCTGAAATATCCAGCAAAATTGCCAATGTCGTTCAAGATGTGCGTAATATCCAAATGTATTCAGTCAATCACCAGGACCCCGATGTCGGCATGAACGCGACATTTTTATCGCGCCTTAATCCCCGTTCCGTTTGCCTTTGTACTGAAGATACCTGGCGTTTAGTCCGTTATTTTGAAATCCCCAAACAAAGTTATAAAAACGTCTATAGTTTTTCTGAAAAACGGGTTTCTTTGGCGACAGATACCAACCATGTGCTGGAATTTATTCCCACACCCTATTGTCACTTTGTAGGCGCTTTTGCTGTTTATGATCGACATTCAGGCCTGCTGTTTACAGGTGATCTCTTTGGCGGGCTTAATCCCCCTGGTGATTTGAGTCTGTATGCCACAGAAGCGCACTGGGAAGGAATTAAAACGTTCCATGAAATTTATATGCCGTTTAATCAGCCTGTCAGAGCAGCCATTGATGCTATTCGTAGACTTTCACCCCAGCCTCGCGCAATTGTGCCTCAACACGGCGCGATTTTAACCGGCCCGATTATGGATGAGTTTTTGGACCGACTCTATAATCTGCCTTTAGGCTTTGATTTACAGGTTGAAGAAAAGCCCGATGAAGAACTCAGAGCTTATACCCAGATTTTAAATACGCTTTATCAGCGCTTTGTGTCAGTCACGGGCCCAGAAGAAGCTGAACTCTTATTTGATTTTAGCCGCCGTGAGCAAGAACTTTTGCAGTTAGTGGATATGGACATCCGCGGTGTTAACGGCGTCAGACGTCATGCTTCACGGGCGCTTGAGCTGTTTTTACATCAGGTCTCCAATTTTTATGACCGCAATTTGTTTAACGAACTGCGCTCACTGGCGATTAAAGAAACGGTGTTACACCGCCTGCCCTTACCCATGGATGCGCTGTACCACAACAGTGATTATCAAGACCCAGGCTTTTCATTGACTGAAACCCTGATTCAGTAAACCTCCAACAGTTGCTTAGAATGCTCTCCTTCACTCTTCGACATTCCCTGCGGGATCCGCACTAAGTGCTACAGAGTGACAAGGTTTCTACTAAAATTTTGTCATGCTGTAGGCGTTAGCCGGACGAAAGTGCCCTTGGGGTATCGCGTAGCGATTGTCGAAGCATGCGGGTTACAACTTACATGAGATATAGCTTTCGAGCGTTTTGAACATAAGTCATATCCTGCAATTTTTCATAAAAAAAGCTGTGTTCTGAGTGAACACAGCCAGGGAACCTATTTGTATAGGCTAGGTTGAGAACGACAACTTAGTTTGCGGGCGCCAACTGGGCCAGCTTGGTGACGTTTTTGAGAATGATTTGCTTTTTTTCAGAACAAAGCAGGTCAAGCTGACGGAAGCGAGTCAGCGTGCGAACGGTGGTTTCAACGGTGGTGCCAAGTAAGCTGGCCATTTCTTCGCGGCTGAGCTGAATATCGAGGCGGATTTGGCCATCAGACAGAGTCTGGCCACAGCTGGTGCGCAGCGAGAGCAGTAGATTTGCCAGGCGTTCAGAGACTGATTTATAAGCGATATCTGCGGCTTTGGCTTCAGCTTCACGCAGCTCTTTGCCCATTTTGCCGAGCAGCTGAAAGCTGAATTCAGGACAAGCCTGTTGCATGGCCTGCACAGCAGGCTGCTCAAAGAAACAAACCGTGGCGTCTTCAAGTACTTCTGCAGAAGTGGAGTAGGCTTCGCCAGTAAAAAAGGCCCGGCAGCCCATCAGTTCACCGGCTGTGACAATCCGGGTAATAAACACTTTGCCTTCTGCAGTGTATTTGTACAGTTTGACTTTGCCTGAGTTGAGGTAGAACAAACCAAAAGGGCGATTGTCTTCGTAAAACAAAATCTGGCCTTTTTTATAGGCGCGAGTGTTTTGTTCAGCCTTCAGCTCCTGCAGCAATTCACACGGGATGCTGGCGAGATCGCCGTGGCTGGTATTAAGCGTGGTTTGTTTTTTGGAGCTGGTCATGTGGCACCTCTTTTGTCTTGTCTAGTCTTATCGCACTTGTCTGGGTGGTCAGGTCTTACAACCTTGATAATTTGATTTTAGTCTTAGTGAGCCGAGAATGTCAACACATGATAAGGTAGATTTTTATATTCCTAATAAACCAAAAGCTCTCAGCATAAAGCCATGTGGAAAATCATCATTGCCACTTGATAGAGTAGATTGTTAGAGATTGTTGATAGCGCGAGCTGATTTAAAGCTGTTCGAGAATCCAGGTTTTGATCTTGGCAACGGTAGCAGGCTGGACCCTGCCACCAGCTTCAATTCGCGACAATTGAGCCTGGGTCACGCCAATTGCTGCGGCAACCTCTGCCTGGCTGAGTTCACGTTCCGCGCGAATATGTTTAATAAAGCCAAATGAACGATGGCGCTCTGAACTGGCAATGGCTCGTGAGGGAGTATCAGATGACTGGCCTGTTGTTTGAGTCTGACTCAGGGCGATGTTTAAAGGCCAACTGAGCCAGAGATTGAGCCAGCCCCGTTTACCGATGATACTGGGTTCTGGATTGAGATACTGCCAGCTGCTGATGATGCCGTCCCGCTGTAGAGTGTCTAAAGCGAGCTCAAATCGCTCTTTGGTACGCAGCGGATTTTTATGATCAATCGGGAGATTGAGTGTTTCTATCAAGTCTGCTGGGCTGCTTTTGAGTGTGGCGGCTTGAAAGCTGAGCCAGCGCCCAAGCCGTTTTTCCCATTTTTGGCGATAGGGGTCATATTCTAGCAGGCGCTTAGAAAACAGCACCGTACGTTTATTCTGAGCATAAAAAGACTCAGCCAGCATCAGCGCTGGCCCCAGTTGCCAGCTATAAGCTGAGTCAGTGGGGCTGAGTCTGATCAAGCTTTCAGAACGCGTCTGATCGCCAATCTGAATGAGTGCAAGCTGTTCGAGTCGATTGGCAATTTCTCGCCGCCAGCGGTCTTCATAACCGCCGCGAGCGCCACTTCCACTTTTTTGCTGTTTAAGTCCTCTGTAAGCTAAACAATCATCAGCTGTCAGGCTAATCAGTGAGTCGGGTCTTTCACTTTGCTGAACCCAAATCAGCGTGACAATATCTAAAATATCGACCATCAGATCGTCTTGTTCAGCTGTTTGACTAGCCGTATTTTGGGGCTGTGTCAGCTGAATAGAGAGCTTGTTAGCAGACTCTGATTCAGCATCAGCTGTTAGTAGTTGTTGAAGCTCGCTGTAGCTCTCAAGCGCGGGCAACTCAAGTTTGGGGGCCAGGGGACGTTTGCTTAAGGCAATTTCAACCGTGACGCCCAGTTCGCGCTCTTCAAAGGGTTTAAGCACATAGCCAAACGGCCGGGTCCACTTGGCGCGCTCCAGCGTCGCCTGATCAGAATGAGCGGTCAGATAAATAATCGGAATACTGTACTGATCCCAGATGCGCTTAGAGGTTTCAATCCCGTCTAAACTGCCGCGAATTTTGATGTCCATTAACACTAAATCCGGCTGATACTTACCAGCCGCTTTAATTGCTTCTTCGCCACTGGCGCAGATCTCGCAGACCTCATACCCTAAAGATTCAAGGCTAAAACGAATGTCTTCAGCAACAATACTTTCGTCTTCGACAATCAGAATATTGGCTTTTGTCATGTGGCTTCTGATAAGGGAAAGAGAATGCTGACGCAAGTGCCGTTTTGAATCTGAATCTTGAGCTCACCGTCTATTTGCCCGCTTAGGGTTTTAATCAAGTGCCAGCCCAGGGTTTTAGCTTTTTTAAAGTCCGGTTTTTTAACCAGACCGATGCCGTTATCCGAAACGCTTAATTCAGCAAACTGGGGTTTGGGCTGAGTCAGCTGAATCAGAATTTCACCTGAACTTTTATTTTCGTCAGTTTCTGGAAAAGCGTGTTTAAGGGCATTTGAAACCAGCTCTGTAACTAAAATGCCGCAGGGAATCGCTTTGTCCATCCCCAGATTTAAGGGGCTAATTTCAAGTTTGAGTTTAACCCTTGAACCCATGTCATAAAGATGGCTGAGATAAGTGGTAAGTGACTTCAGATAATCCGCAAAATCCAGATGCTCTAAATCTTCACTATGATAAAGCTTTTCATGAATTAAAGCCATTGAACGGATTCGGCTTTGGGACTCTTTTAAAATTTTGAGGGCGGTAGGTTCCTGAGTAAAGCGCATTTGCAGATTAAACAGGCTCGACATAATCTGCAGATTGTTTTTGACGCGATGGTGAATCTCTTCGAGCAGCAGTTCTTTTTCGCGCAGGGACTGACGAATCTGAGCTTCTACCCGTTTACGCTCTTCTAATTGTTCTCGAAACACCAGTCCATAAGCCATCAGCATTTCAGTCTGCAGGGCTGACATCGGCAGGGCAATTTGACTGAGGCTCAGATCAGGCGCTGATTCTAATAAGGCAGATAAAGCTTCTTGCTGCAGCTCAGCCATTTCTTCAGGCGGGATACCCGCTAAGACCATTTCCTGGCCCATTTCAGAAGCGGCAGCTAAATGAGCTTCATCGGGCTGATTGACATGTTCCTGCAGCAGATGGCTGTAGCGCTCAAAGAGATCACTCATGCAGGTCACCTGCTGATAATTCTGACGCTGTCTCAGCGTTGAGACAGACCATCGCTGCTGCATCATCAAGTGGTTTGCCCCAGTCAGCAATTAAGCGGCTGGCCAGACGTGAGGGCTGCTGAAACAAACTCTCGTCATAGGTACTTAAATCAAAACGTTCATTAACGCCGTCAGTGTGCAAAATCAGCAGATCGCCGCTCTGAAACTCAGCTGTCATTGTGACAAGCTGGCGATAACCACCACCCACAATTCCATAATTGCCGTTTAAGCGCTGGTTGCGGCCCTGACTCAACATACGGCGTCTCAAAATCCTTGCCTGAGTATTGCCAATTGCAGCATATTCCAGCTGCCCAACTGTTAAGCGCGCCAGGCTCATGGCCGCACCCCGTGTGCCGCGTAGGGTTTGATCACAGCCTTTAAATAATTCTGGCAGTGAATCTTCAAGATGAGCACCCACATATGCTAAAGCAGCTAAAGCGGCGGTTTCAGCTGCTTCACCATGGCCTAAACCATCGACCATTGCCATTAGCCAGCCATCTGGAGTTTGCCAATAATCACATTGATCGCCACAAAATGCGGCCTGCATCAAGGCTCGTTTAACCGCTTCGATCCGCATCACGGTTGCCACTTCCAGGCTCTAATCTGGGTGCCTTGACCAGGTACACTCTGAAGCTCAAAGCCATCCATCAAGCGCTGAATCCCGCCGAGTCCACCACCTAAGCCTCCACGGGTTGAATAACCATCACTTAACGCCAGTTCCAGATCTGAGATGCCTGGGCCTGAATCTGTTGCGAAAAGTTCTATTCCCCAGCGCTCAGCGGTTTGCAAAATTGACACTTTAATTGTCCCGCCAGCGTCCGTATGAAATACCAGATTTGATGCCATTTCTGAAACGGCTGTGGCAACATAATGAGTTGCGAGCTTTTGAAAGCC
>CAJYHH010000518.1 GCA_913773825.1 Candidatus Sericytochromatia bacterium
AGTTCTGCCTCTGTCGCTGGCTCGCTATATCGACCGGCCGCTGGTGGCGCTGGGTACTGATGGCTTTGGTCGCAGCGAAGGCCGTGATGATCTGCGCCGCTTCTTTGAAGTTGATCCGGCTCATACCGTTTGGGCTACCCTCAGCCAATTAGTGCGTGATGGTCAGCTTGATGCTTCGATTCTGCAAGGTGCACGTGATGCGCTTCAGATCGATGTCGACAAACCCAATCCGATGTCTGTTTAGGAGACGATTTATGGCGCAAGAAGTCAAAGTTCCCAAACTCGGTGACAATATCGACACCGCTGAAGTCGTTTCAGTGCTGGTCAATATTGGCGACAGCATTGAAGAGGGCCAGGGCCTGATTGAGCTTGAGTCCGATAAAGCTAGCATGGAAGTCCCTTCAACTCACGCTGGTGTCGTCAAAGAGCTACGCGTCAGCGTGGGCGATCAAGTTGGTGAAGATCAAGTTATTCTGTTGCTTGAAGGCGGCGGTGAAGCCTCTGCTGAACCGTCTGATGCAGATTCTGCTGATGACTCAGCAGATGATCAAGACGCACCCCATCCTAAACAGGCTGCCCAGACTCAGGAAACGCTTGAAGTGGCCAAAGAAGTGAACGCTGAAAGTGATTCTGATGCCAGCTCAGATGAAGAAACTGGCGATCAAGAAGATGAGGCTGAATCTTCTAGCATTGAAGTCAAAGTGCCTAAACTGGGTGATAACATCGACGCAGCTGAAATCACCAGCCTGCTGGTGGCTGTGGGTGACAGCATCGAAGAAGGCCAGGGTCTGATTGAACTTGAGTCTGACAAAGCCAGCATGGAAGTCCCTTCGACTCATGCCGGTGTCGTTGAGTCGATTGCAGTTGCCCAGGGCGATAAAGTCGGTGAAGATCAGGTGATCCTGGTGCTCAAAGCCAGCGCTGGTTCTGCAACTAAAAAAGCTCCCAAAGCAGAAAAAACTGAAAAAGCTTCGCCCAAATCAGAAGCTAAACCAGAAGCTAAATCAGAGTCCAAAGCTGAAAAAGCTGAAAAAGCTGAACCTAAGTCTGAAGCAAAAGCTGAAAGCCCAGCCGCAGATGTGCCGTCTGATAATCTGGGTGATCCGGCTCCGGCAGCGCCTTCCGTGCGTCGCTTTGCTCGTGAGTTAGGCGTCAATATTCGTCAGGTCAAAGGTTCTGGCCCGGCTGGCCGGATCTCTAAAGACGATGTCAAAGCGCATGTCAAAGCTGTAATGAGCGCTCCGGCGGCAAAACCCGCTGCTGCAGCTGCTTCAGGTTCTGTAATTGAATTGCCGGATATGCCGGACTTTAGCAAATATGGGGCTGTGACAACCGAAAAAATGTCAAATGTGCGCCGGGCAACCGCGCGCCAGATGAGCCTGAGCTGGAGCCAGATTCCGCATGTTACGCAGTTTGACAGTGCAGATATTACTGACGTTGAAGTCTTCCGTAAAGCCCAGGCCAAAAAAGCTGAGGCTGCTGGTGGTAAGCTGACGGTTACAGCCATTCTGCTTAAGCTGACGGCTCTGGCGCTGAAGCGCTTCCCGCAGTTTAATGCCAGTATTGATATCAAAAATGACCAGATTATTTACAAGCAGTATTTCCATGTTGGCGTGGCAGTAGACACCCCGCGTGGGCTGGTTGTGCCGGTGATTCGCGATGTGGATCAAAAAGGTCTGATTCAGCTGGCGGTAGAGCTTGGCGAAGTGGGCAAAAAAGCCCG
>CAJYHH010000519.1 GCA_913773825.1 Candidatus Sericytochromatia bacterium
CCAGGCGGCCTGAAACCAGTCTAAGAGCTCAAGGCCCTGAGCCTGCATCACTTCTGCTGCTGCAGCCCAGACCTGACTTTGAACAGGGCCCGTAAAAAAAGCCGGGGACTCAGCCAATACCACTTCACTCTGGCCATCGCGGGCCAGATAAAAGCTGCGGTCATAAAGGCTCTGAACGGCCTCAATGCGGTAGTTTTTAAGCAGGGTGCCAGCTGTTAAGGGCAGTCGGCGGCCATCAGACGTCAAACGCATCAGTCACCTCGCTGAGACTTAAATAAATAAGAGTTAAAATAAACCTGTTTAGTAAACCTGTTTAAATGGACTTGTAATAAGCCATAAACGCAGTCTGCATGATCTCAACCTGGCGCTTATCGCGGTCCCAGTCGAGTTTAAGCTTGCTGCTGATTAAATCGTTAAAGGGTGTGCTGACGGAGGCGGTAATAAAGATATTTTCAAACAGGTTTTGACGAAAGAGCTGTTTATACTCAGGATTGTCGATAATTCGCTTAAGCTCCTGCGTAAATTCATTGTCAAAGCTGCCGCCACTGCGTCCATCGCCGACAACCAGATGATTGCCAAAGTCGGTGCGGGTAATTTCACCACTTTGGGGTGAGTATGATAAAGGGCGATCCAGCACTAAACCGTTGCCGATAATATTATTAAGGGTATAAGTCTGGCCATGAATATCAATTCGTTCGCCAATGGCAAATCCAGTGGTGTCTTCAACCGTTAGCGGTGAGCCGGCTGTGCCGACCCCTGTATTCGTTGGACTGATTTTCATGCCAGCAGACGGATCATTATCGCTAAAGCCAATCACTTCACTATGGGTGCCCGTCGGCGCACTTAAGTCGACTGTTGGCGGGTAGCCGGTTATCAGATAGGTGTCATATTCCAGCGTGATCTTAACAGGTGCATTGGCTGACATCGCAAACGACTTGTTCAGATACAGCGCTAATGGGCGATTGCCCTGGGCGTTATTGCCCAGGCTCGCAATATCACCAAGCCGGGGAGCGCTGCTGAGAGGGCCGCTGAGCACCAGATCATTGCCCTGAATATCTGCAATTCGGCGGATTTCACCGTTAATTGTGACTTCTGCGCCCACTTCAAAGCCATCAACCGAAGTTAACGTCAGCCGTGGATCAGCAGGATTAGTGGCCTGAGCGCCGTTGACAATTCCCTGCGATAAACCAATCAAAATATTTAAATCATTGGTGACTTCAGGGTTCAGTTGGCGAGTTCCTTCATAAATCGCAATCGGCCAGTCACCGTTAAGGTCAAAGGGGCCTTCGGTGTTGTAGCTCTGGGCGATTTTATTGGGCATCAGCTGCTCACCGCTTTCGATATCAACCGTAACTGAGCGCAATTTACGCACCACCGGGTTGCCGTTGATATCGCGACTGACTAAATCCAGGTCAATGAGGGCATCTGACTGGACGTAACCTTGAGGTGACGTAAAGACTTCGGGACCAATCCGGTTATTTTCAATTGTGGAGGTCCGTGGGTCATCGCCAGCCAGACGGCCAACGCGGTCCATTTCAGGCGAAAGCAATAGAGCATCTACTCGCCCTGGCTGGTTGGTTCCGCGATCGTCATAGTCTAGTCTCACATAGCTACCGGCTGCATCTGGATTGCCGCTGGCATCCGTGACGCTAACCGTATATTCTCCGGTCAGCTGGCGAATCTGAAGATCAGTATGGATCGTGTTTTGTAAGGCTGTCGGCACCGTACCCGAAACCGGCACTAAAAACAGGGTTTCAGGGCTGGTCTGTTGATTACGCGCGACGACTCTAAAGCGCTGGGACTGATCATCACCCAGATAAACTTCATTACGTGGCGCTTCGACATCAAAGCCAGCCGCATTGTCTACATGCAGAATCAGCCCTGCACCCCAGCTAGAAGGCGGATGCGTGCTTGAAACAACTGCGCCAGCACCTTGTAAAAGGGCGGTTGCACTCGCGTTACTCCAGCTATTGTCAAAGCGGCCATCCAGTCCGTCTAAAATCTGAGAGCCAAAGTTTGAAACATAACGCCCACCGGTACGGGTCACGGTCTGGGGACCATAAGCAGCAAAGCTATAGGTGGTAGCCGGCGGATCCGGAAACACCGACACGTCTTTAAGCGGCAGTGGAATGGCGTGGGGCATCGGTACACCGTTGACGGATTCATA
>CAJYHH010000520.1 GCA_913773825.1 Candidatus Sericytochromatia bacterium
ACGATTGAGGCGAGCGCTCTGCAGCAGATGTCCAATTGATACGGCAAGGTTTCTCTCAGGTGCCAAGACTTGGTTCACGGGCTCACTACTCCAAATATGTCTTTTCAGGTTCCTTGCAAATCCAAGCTAATCCAGCCAGGAATCTCAATGATGGTCAGCAGCAGTCTTTTTTACTGTCAGGTTCACAGACCGAACGTGTCATCGGTCACAATCATCATTATAGATGAAGTTTTCCAAAGCGACTAGGGGAGAAGGGAGGTCGGTGGTAGATAGTAGCGGGTAGGTAGGCAAAAAAATAAAAAGCACGTAGTAGGGTTCAGGACTTTCCACCCCATCTTCCTACCCCCTACTATCTACTTCTTCGTTTCTTCTATAACTGGCTTCCAGCGGGTCACAGCGTCTTTTTGCAAAGACCAGAAATCACCTTGCCAGAGTTGGCCGTCCAGAATCGGCTGATCGAGTTTTTGCAGCGTCAAAACTTCATTGCCACCGGCATAAAAGCCCAAATAACCAGCGCCTGAAGCCTCAGTACTGGTTACAAGTACACTTTGCTCACCCGTACTCCAAAGCCTAAAGTTTAAGCCCTGAGCATCGGGCCTAAAGGGGAGTTCTTTAGGCCAATACAGCATGCCTTCAAACTCCCAAGCTGCTTTTAACTTTGGTTTGACGCGTATCAGAACATCCCGTCTGGCCCCAGCATGATAAGCAGCAGCAATCAGCGTACCGTCTGCATCTAAATCTAATAAACGCATACTTTCACCGCGAATGCCCTGACGGGCTTCTTCTGGTAAATAAGTCAGAATTTCAGCGGCGTTTCTCAGCAGCAGCACCGGCAAGTAGTCTGAATCCAGGCCAACGAACAGACTCTGCCCCCAGGTCGCTGACCCTTGCCCCAGTACAAGTAACAGCCCTTCTGGCAACCAGGCAACAGCCTGTGGTCCTGATTCCACACGTAAAAGACTGCGAAAACGTGGATAAGGCTTAAGGGCCGGCTGTACTTCTTGTAAAAACCTCTGTTTTTCAACTTCTGTCAGGCCATAGATTCTCAGTTCTTGAGCTGAACTTAGCTGGCCACGGAACGTTTGCGGCAATAAAGTGCTCAAACCACCTGTCAGCTCAACTGCCTCACCGCCCTGTACAGGCCGCAAGCGCCCTGGCTCAAGTAATAAAGGTCCCTGGGGTCCAGATATCATTGCTAAAGCGGGGGTTTCAAGCATAAGCATCTTTTCTGGCGCCAGCCGACTTGGGGCAGCAATGCTGACATCCCCTGTTTTAACCCAGCCAATCTGACCACTGGCAAGATGTTTAAGCCTTAACCATTTCCCATCAGCCGTCTGCCCTTCAATCTGAATCTGATCAGTCGGCGTCAGATAAAACACAGGCTGGCAATTCTCTTTGGTTTCACGGCAAAAAGGCGTGCGCTGCTTGATGCTTGCGTTAACCGCCCAGGCGGATTCAGCTGTCAGCAATAGCAGCAGGATACCTAGGGCTAAAATTTGTTTCATGAGGCAATGATAACACTGGGCTGCAGCCTGTGGCTTGTGAAGGCTGTGGGTGATTGAGGCCTCTGGGCCGCAAGCCACCAGCTACAAGCCTCTAGTCAAAAAAGCAACAGGCCGCAGGCAGTTTCTCTTTGCCCACGGCCCAAAGCTTAAAGCTCACCGCTTTTAGTGAATAAAGGCATCCAAAATATCAATCTTTAGTCGCGTCAGATTGCTGACATAGTGTTTGATATGCGGAATATTCAGACGCTGGGCCTCCCAGAAGACTGAATCATGAGCGGTTTCAGACGGATCAAGCAAGAAGACCAGACCACGTGGTTTGTCATGTTCCAGATCTGGTGCACTCTGAACCCAGCGTGCGCGGCAATCATACTGTTCAAGATAGTCATCAAGCTGCTGTTGCCAATCAGCAATCGGCTCAACCCGCTGAGAATAAATCAGAATCGTTGGGACAGTTGCCACAGCCGCTTTAGCAGGCTCTGCTGCTGGCGCAGCTGCGCTGGCAGTATCAGTTTCGGGTTCATTCCAGACCGGCTGTTCAAGCGGCTCGGTCTCAATGGGGCCACCTAAGTTGAGTTCAGACAGCAGCGAGGAAATCTGAGCCACTTCCTCTGAAATCACCAGGTCAATATCAATTGCTTCAGCTTCAGGGAGTTCTGGTTCAGGGAAATCAAGCAACTGAAGCTCATCAGGCGCACTCAGACGATCAGACTGCAGACGAGCAATTTCAATCGCCTGGCGATCCAGATCATGGGCCTGGCTGCTGATACGGGCTTCCAGGCGTGAGATTTCCTGACGGGCTTGTTCAAGCTGCTCTTGTAAACGCTTAGCTTGCTGAACACTGGCTGCATCTGCGGCATGGGCCTGAAGAGCGGTCTCAGGTGGAACAGCAGCTGTGGTGTATCCAGGCTGACTGGACTGAGTCAGAGTGGGCTCAAATGTCTGGCCTGACTGGCCAATCAGGCCAAACGCCGTAATAAATGCATTTAGCTGTTCAGCCTGTTCTTGGCGATAGCGCAGCTCTTGTTCCGCCAGTTGCAGCTGCTGAGTTTTATGCTGCACTTGCTCTTGTAAATGACCTGACGCTTGCTCAAAACGCTGAGCTTCCTGCTGATAAACAGCTGCTGTGGCTTCTAAATCAGACACCTTTTGCTGAAGTGCCTCAAGCTCTTCAATCAACTCAACCCGAGCCGTACGCAGAGTTTCAGATTCTTCTCCGTAGTTTTCTAACTGGCTTAGCAGTTTTTGTTTGCGCTCAACCTCTTCACGGACATCGCCTAAATCCTGCTGCAGCTGAGAAACTTTCAGATTATGGCTCTGATGCTGGCCCAATAGCTGATCACGTTGCTGAGTAAAATCAGCCAAGTCACTCTGCAAAGGCTCAAGCTGACTGCGAGACAGATTGATTTGGTGCTCAAGCTGCTCATGCGCCTGCTGAATATCCTGCAAACCCTGCAAATAAGCCTGAACCTGGCCGGCTAACGCAGCAGACTCATCGCTAAGCTGATGCACGGTTTCTTCATGCTGGCGAAGTAGCTCAGCCTGTTGTAACTCGTGCTGCTGAACAAGTTCAGCCTGTTGCGACTCATGTTGCATCACAAACTCAACGCGCTGACTTTCAAGCTCTGCTTGTTTTGTGCTGAAGTGATCTTCAAGCTCAGCCAGTTTCTGTTGATGAGTTTGCTCTGCATCTGCTAACTGACTTTTGAGCGCTTCAATTGTCAGTTCATGAGCCTGACCGACAGCCTCTAGCTTAGCTTCAAGTTCAGCAATGGCGTTAGCCTGAGCTTTTTCAGCTTCACTAAACTGGGCCTGATGTTCAGCTGCAGCAGCTTCCTGAACGCGACGTGCTTCATTTAATTGCGCTTCAAGTTCAGAAATAGCCGTCTGCTGAGCACTGCTAGACTCGCTTAACTGTGTCTCTAAAGCACTGACCTGCTCATCATGAGCAAGACGTGCTTTTTCATGTTCAGCACGTAAGCCTTCAAGCTGTTCAGAAAAGGTTTTTTCAGTTGTTTGCAGCTGGGTCGTTAAGGCATCAGACTGGGCGCTATGCGCTACGGCTGCTGCTGCCATTTTAGCTTCAAGTTCTGCTACAGCCTGAGTATGAGAGGCTTTGGCTTCGTTAAATTCAGTTTCAAGCTGTTCACGGGCCTGACGCTGCTGATCGCGTTCTTCAGCCAGACTCAGGAGCTGTTCTTGGGTTTGTTCTTGTATTGTACGGGCTTCTTCTAATTCAGCTTCAAGGGCTTTGACGCGCTCTTGTTGCTGATTAAAGTCTTGTTTGAGACGTTTAACCGCATCACCTAAAGCCGCAGATTCAGCGTCGAGCTCTGAATAGACTTCCCGCAGGGACTCAAAAGCTTCACTGGCCTGAAGAGCCTGTTGTTCAAATGACTGCTGGATCTTGGCAAAGCGGGCCTGAGCTTGAGTAAACTCCTGCTCACGTGTGCTCAGAGTGGCGTTAAGTGTGTTGATCTGGGCCTGCAGCTCCTGCATCTGCTGCTGTTCTGCCTGGCGCTGGCGCTCTAACTCGGCATGCTGTGCTTCTAAAGCTTCGTGGCCAGATTGCAGACTGTCATGCTCAGTGCGCAGCGACTGAAAGTCGTTTTGCAGGCTGTCATGTTCATCCTGTAAAGACTCCCGCTCAGCTTGCAGACTGGCATAGCGTTCAGACAATTCAGCAATTTCCTGACGGCGAGTTTCTTGCTGGGCCTGCCATTGATCTTTATAGTTTTGCAGTTCAGCAAAAAACTGCTGAACCACTGAACCTAAATCACCAAAGCTGCCGTGCAGCTCATTCAGTTCTGAGCGTAATTCCTGGACACGTTCTTGCTGAACAGACTTTTGAGCATCCAGGGAACTCAGAGCATTTTTCTGTAATTGATACTGAGCGTAGGTTTCTTCTAGTTTGCGCTGTTGAGCTTCAAAGCGAGAGCTTAAGTCAGCAAGCTGAGTATTGGCATCTTCACTTTCTTGACTATATTGCCCGACACTTTGCTGCAGCAGGCTGAGCTCAGTCGTCAGCTTGCCAAAAGACTGCTGGAGATCATGATAGTTCTCGCCCAGGCTTGAGAACTCTTTTTGCATCGAGAGCACATTGCCAAAATAGTGATTCCACTGATGGCGAAATTCATCGAGGTGAGAATAGAGATTATTAACTTCAGATTCTAATGAGCTGTTTTGGGCCTTGAGCTCGCGGAATTCTGTATCAAGCAGACCTTGTTTTTCATCGAGATAGTGCTGGGTGCTGTGCCACTGCTCAAGCAGGGTCTGCCGCTTCTGCTTCAGTTCCAGACACAAGTTCCATAGCGTCCGGATTTTCGTATTTTCCATGCCGCGTCTCACCTCTTGTTATTTGCTCTGCCTTAACTCTGTAAACGCTTAACGCTGATTCGCTATAAAAAGCGATGTTGGGAATAATAATGTCGATAGAGAATTTTGCTGTTGTGATCCAGCATCATCACTTCCTGATTAATACCGCGCTTGACCAAATGGGCAAAATCCACGATATAGGCGCTATCAGCCAGGGGGTATGCCTGCTTGATGTCTGCATCATCCAGCCTTGCAAAATGCCAGAGAATTTCGCCTTTGGCGCTAATCTCTATAATTTTATCAGAAGTTATCCAAGTACTTCCGCTGGGCAAACGATAAGCAAAGTTGATCGCCTGCAGGCCGGGAAGTTTTTTATCTGGGTACATCCACAGCAGCTTACCCTTACGATTCAGCTCTAAAATCCGCCCATTGCCCTGATCAGCAATTAGATAATGCCCAGGACTGATTTCAAAAGCCGAAACTGGCATAAACAGCTCTGGTTTTAACAGCTGGTGCTGAAAGTTCAGGCTAAACCCCAGCTTGCCGCTAAACTCCCAGACTACTTTACCGTTGTTATCTATTTCGTAGACTTTGCGATGACCGGCGTCAGTCAAAATCAGATTGCCAGAAGGGGCTGCATGTAAAAAGACGGGTTTGGCTGATGTGCGGCTTTGTAAACCTGGCGCCTGATAAGCAAACTCCCAGACCTGTTCTTTTTTGAGATTGACTTTAATCACGCGCTGATTGCCAGTATCCGCAATCGCAATCTGCCCATCCGGGCAAAACTGAGCCAGACGAGGCTTAGACAAACCCTCCCCTTTTGAGCGCCCAAAGCGCCAGACCGCTTCACCTTTTTTATCTAAAATGGCAATCCGGTTACCGCGTTCATCTGAGACAACAATATGTTCTCCCCAGCGCATCGGACCAGAATATTCACCCTTTAAGGTGCGCAACTGAACCGGCTCAGGAGGCGCCTTAGGCGTTATGGCCTCCTGAGCGGCAGCTTTGGCTTTAGCCTGTTGTTTGCGCTGAAGTTCGACCTGACGCTGGCGCATGATCTCAACTTTGATCAGCATCTGATCATAGCGCTGGCGTTTGTGATCGTCGATCAGCACATCATAAGCCTGGTTGATCCGTTTTGCGACGGCTAAATCCCCACCCCGATCAGGATGGTTTTTTTGCATCAGCGTATGATAGGCCTTTTTAATGACCTCAGGGCTTGCCTTAGGATGAACTTCAAGGATCGCATACAGATCCTCGCCATTTTCTGGAAGCATCAGGTTTTCTTACAGTCGGCCATTCTCAATAATCATCGCAATGCCCTGTCCGCCACCAATACAGAGGCTGGCCACGCCATAGCGTTTCTGACGCTCCTGCAGTTCCTGCATCAGGGTCAGCAGCACACGAGCACCAGAAGCACCAAGCGGATGACCAATGGCAATCGCACCTCCGTTGACGTTGGCTTTATCGCGGTCAAAGCCTAAAGCTTTTTCAACAGATAAATACTGAGCCGCAAACGCTTCATTAACTTCAATCAGATCCATGTCAGCTAATTCAAGCCCTGCGCGCTGCAAAGCTTTTTGAATCGCCGGCACCGGGCCAATCCCCATTTTTTCGGGAGGCACACCGACGCTGGCCCAGGAGCGAATCCGCGCTAAAGGCTCAACACCCAGCTCAGCAGCCACAGCATCAGTGGTGATAACAAAAGCACCAGCACCGTCGTTAATGCCTGAAGCATTACCCGCAGTCACTGTACCGTCTTTTTTAAATGAGGGCTTTAAAGCAGAAAGCTTTTCATAAGTAGATTCTGGACGCAGATGTTCATCATGTTCAATCACAGTCTGCTTTTTATCGTTAAGCGCAACCGGCACAATTTCTTTTGCCAGACGGCCAGACTCACGGGCCGCAGCGGCTAAAGCCTGGCTGCGAGCGGCAAACTGATCCTGTTCTTCACGGCTGACAGTGTATTCTACAGCCAGATTTTCAGCGGTTTCAGCCATAGAAATATTGGCGCAGGAATCATACAGCGCAGCAGTCATTAAATCTGTCACCTGCGCATTACCCATGCGATAACCCCAACGAGCATTGGGCAACACATAGGGGATCTGGCTCATGTTTTCTGCACCACCTGCAACCACAATCCGGGATTCACCCAACAGCAGCTGTTCAGCACCATTGACAACAGCCTGCAGACCCGAACCGCAAAGACGATTGACGTTAAGCGCGGGGGTTTCAATTTTCATACCGGACTTAATCCCGATATGGCGAGACAGGTAAATCGCGGTCGGGTCAGACTGCACAACATTGCCCATGATGATGTGGTCGACTTGTTCAGCTGAGACACCCGCACGTTTAAGGGCTTCTTTAACAGCTACAACACCCAGATCAACTGCAGTTACATCTTTTAGACCGCCTCCGAATTTACCAAAGGGCGTACGTGCGCCGCTAAGAATCACGAGTTCCATAAATACCTCTTGTTTGTTTGGCAGTTGTTGCTGTTCATTATACCGCGGATGTCAGCCCGTCACAGCCAGCCAGAACCCAGAACCTTCAAGCCTTGTATAGACTCAATCAGACCCAATCTATGGGAAAATTATTGACAATTAATTAAGTAAAATTTACCCATTCTGGAGTTTTGTTTATGTTCAAGCAGATGGATAGGGCAATGTACTGGCCCTTGCTCAGCACGCTGTCACTTGCCACTTTTATCTGTATGGCTGGTCCTATAGCCCCCTCAGCTCAGGCTCTCTCACCTGAGGTCAAAGAATATATTGAGCAAGATATCGCCCGCAATCTGCCTGAAATCAATTCGCTCAAAGATAAATACTACGCCTATCTCAATTGTCTGGCGGTTGCCTATCTCAAGCTGCAGGACTACCCCAAAGCGATTGCCACCTTACAGGAAGTTGTTGTGGCCTATCCTTTAGAAGGGGTGTTTGCGACTAATCTAAGCTTTGCATATTTGCTCAATCATCAGCTTGACCAAGCTGAAGCCCAAGCCAAACAGATACTGAGCCTGCCTGAGCGCAGCGAAGATCATGAATTACTGACCCAAGGCGCCTATCTGCTGCTGGGCATGGTTGCCGAACAACGAGGTCAACATGTAGATGCCCAAAAGTCTTATCAGCAGGCCTGCCAACTAAACGACGAGTCAGTCTGTACCTACCTCAAACAACAGCCTGACGGCAAAGGCTATTTTGCGCATTTTATGACGGCTTATAATGCCCGCCTTGAAATCCAGCTTAACAAAGCCAAAGCCAGTCAGGCTTCAGAATTTGACAACATCGACTAAGCACTGATTAAACACGTCCCCTATAAAAACAGCCGACTTAAAATAAGTCGGCTGTTTTTATAGAGATGATTAAGAGAACAGGCAAGACAACGTGTCAGCTTGCCTGTTCTTTGTTCATCCGCAGATAAAGTAAGCTAAACAGACTTAAACAGATCAGAATCACCACTGCATAGGCGCAAGCCAGACCGTATTCTCCGCGCACAAAGAAAGCTTTAAACGCAAAGGTCGCCAAAATATCAGTGTGCGGATTATCCTGGGTGACCAGATAAATAATATTGAACATATTAAAGGTCCAGACAATCCCAAGCAGCACGGTAACCATTGCAACCGGCTTTAACATCGGTAAAGTCACAGACCAGAACTGGCGCATCCGCGAAGCACCGTCAATCTGAGCAGCTTCATAAAGTTCTTCAGGAATGCCCTGCAGGCCGCCCAATAAGGTGATCATCATAAACGGTACACCTAACCAGATATTGGTGACGCAGACCGCAAACATGGACCAAAACGGATCTGACAGCCAGGACACATTGTTAAGGCCCATACCCGCCAGCATATGGTTAAACAGACCGTAGTCACCATTAAACAGCCAGCGCCAGGAGAAGGCCGTAATATAAGACGGCACAGCCCATGGAATCAGTAACAGCGCGCGCCAAAGGCCTTTTAACTTCAGCTGCTGATTGAGAATCAGCGCTAAACCCAAACCCAAAGCAAAGTGAAAAAAGACATTGACAAAAGTCCAGATTAAAGTCTGGCCAAAGACTTTCCAGAAGTCATTGCTGGCAAAAACTTGTTCGTAGTTTTCGAGCCCGACAAATTTGGCTTTAGCAGGCTGAACTTCACGGGTAATCGTTACCGAACCATCAGCTTGAGCAGTAGTGGTGTGATAAACCCGCTCATAGGCATTGCGCTGAGAAATATTCTGAAAGCTAAAGCTGATGCCAATTAACAAAGGAACAAAGACCAGCAGAATCATCATGCCAAAGCCAGGCAACAGGAAAAAATAAGGGGTTGAGCGATTGACCTTAAGCATGATTATTCTTCCT
>CAJYHH010000521.1 GCA_913773825.1 Candidatus Sericytochromatia bacterium
ATTTACCAGTGACAGACTGAGTCAGGAAAGCCCGGTTGCTTTACCAGCAGGATCGGATTGGTCCGGTATGCTGGCGCTCATGATTAACCGTGACCCCCAGGTGGTCGCCATGGTTTTTCGACAGCCTTATTTAAAAGAAATTCATTGGGGTGGAGACCCTGACCGTCCTGCTCTGTCAGACGATAAAGGGAGATTATCACCGCGACGTTCGTTTCATCTTTGGAAAGAAACAGTTATGGATCAGTCTAAGCCCTGGCAGAGCCTGGATATCGAGTTTTTAAAGGGCCTGCGGGCGCTTTTAAATGAGAGCTTTGCCTCTGGTGAACTCTGCGGCAGGATTCAGCGCGGGAGCCGGGGTTTAACCGCTCAGATGGTTGAACACGCTTATATTGCCCGCGCCATTACCAGCGGCAGTCAGCACGGCCTGGTGATGACAACTGTTGAAACCGGCACTCATCCCGCGACGCTGCTTCAGCTCAATCAAAATCTGCAAGAGCTGTTTGAACTGACGCCGGATCGCTGGCGCAAAGGGGAGACGGTCGGCTATTTTTTATCACGACTTGGTCTGGTCAAAGAAGAAGCACTTATGGGCCATGCCACCGATCACCTGCCAGATCGACTAGCGATCTGGTCACCTGTATTAGGTCATCGCAATTTAAAAATTGCTCGCCAGATTTTAATCCGGATTGAAAAAAATCAGGAGCGTCACGCAGTCGTCAGCCTGCAATTTCACGATATGACTGGCGAAGAACGCCTGACAGATGCCCTGCGCTCTGCAATCGAACGAGCTGAAGTTGCCAATGAAGCCAAAACCCGCTTTTTGGCCAATACCAGTCATGAGCTTAAAACCCCGCTTCACGCTATTTTGGGCTTCCAGGGTCTGCTTGATCTGGAGTTAAGCGATTCAGCACCCAACCCAGATGAATTAAAACTTTGTAGCGATCAGATCGGCCAGGCCAGCCGGCATATGCTGAATCTGGTTGAACAGTTATTGTTTTTTTCTAAAAGCAGCCGGACCGGTCTGCGTTTGCCGGTGACAGCCCTTGATTTAGCCACTTTAGTGGCAGAAACGATTTCCTGGCAGCAATACGGTGCCGGGCTTAAAAACCTCAACATTCAGACCCAGCTTCCGGCAGAAGGCTTAGCGGCCAGCGTCAATGATCAGACAATCCGACAATTGCTTACTAATCTGCTGAGCAATGCAATTAAATTTACGCCTGCAGGGGGTCAGATTCTTTGCTGTTTGTCTCATGACAAGCTGGCCGCTCTCGCTCAACTGCAAGTCAGCGATACAGGACTGGGTATGACAGCAGAAGAGCAGATGAGAGCGTTTGAACCTTTTTATCAGGGCAAATCCGAAAATGAAGGAGCAGGCATTGGGCTGAGTTTAGTCAAAGCCATTGCTGAAGCCCATGGCGGGCGAGTCGAGCTAAGTAGTCAACTTCAGGTTGGGACACAGATAACCGTCTTTTTACCCTTGATGCAGCCAGAAACCGAAATTGAACTCAAGGTGGTTAAAGAACGCATATGATGGACAGTGAAAATTCAGTCAAGCAGCCAGCGGACAAACAGATCTTAATTGTGGATGATAATCCCACTAATTTATTGCTTTTACAAAAAATTCTCGCCAAAGCAGGTTATGATTCAGATATTGCGGTCAATGGGCTCGACGCCCTTAAAATGGCCAGTGATAAAAACTATGACCTGATTTTGCTTGATGTCATGATGCCTGTCATGAACGGTCTGGAAACAGCCCGCTTACTGCGTGAGCATGAGGCGTCTCGTCAGCATCGACCTTTGATTGTGGCGGTGACCGCCGCTGAACCTGAGGAGTGCCAGCGTTTGATCAATCATGATCATATTGATGATTTTATTCGCAAGGGCAATCACTATGTGCACTTTAGCGAACGCATTGTTAAATTGCTTGAGGACTAAGCAACTGGATGAATTCCGAGCAAAAACCCCACCAACATTCTGAACTCCGAGCACATCCCGAGGATTATCCGGAACTGATTCAAGCAGCTTTAGAACTCGAAAGTCAGGGATTGTTTCAGTGGACACCCCATCAGAATCACTACGTCAATCTGCATCTTGAACAAATTCTTGACCATTCTGAGCCGCTACAGGGCATTGAAGATCTGGTTCAACTTGTCCATCCTGACGATCGGCCCCGGCTGCGGGATTATTATTTTATGGCGACCCGGCTTTTAGGCTCAAGTTTGCCTGAGCTTGAAATGCGTCTCTGGCGTCCAGGGCATCAGGAAAAATGGCTGGCCTTACGTCTCAAGGGCCGACGTGTTCAAGACGCTGAAGGCTTTGTCTTAATGGGTACCCTCAAAGATATTCAGGCTCGCAAAATCCTTGAAGAACAGCAGCGCTTACATCTTCACTTTACCCATCAGGTCCTGGAATCAAATCAGGATGGATATTTAAGATGTAGTCTGGACGGGTATATTCTGCAGGCCAACTCAGCTTATTGCCAGATGGTGGGTCAGGAATGTGAAGATATTGTCGGTCAGCATTTGACTGAACTGGATATGAGTTTAGATCAAGACTACTACGATAGTCTGCTGCATTTTGGCCATGATTTGCATCCTCTGCGCTTAGAAACCCGCCACCGGCGCCGGAATGGCAGCGCTTTAGATGTTGAAATCAGCTTTACTCTGTTTGAACACTGGGGTGAAGGTTATATTGTGGCCTTTGTGCGTGATATTAGCGAGCGCAAACATCTGGAGCGCGAGCTAAAAAGCAGCGACCACCGCTTACGCCTGGCAACTGAAGCCGCCCGAATTGGAATCTGGGAGTATAATCTGACCCGCGATCGCCTCTATGCCAATGACACCATGACAGGGATTTATGGCTTTGCCATTGCCGATCATCTCGAAGACTATCTTGAAGATCTGCGACAGCATCTGCAGCCTGAATCCGCTGCCAGTTTAAAATATTTTGTTGATTCAATTCAGAATCAGGATCCGACTTTTACAACTGACCTGCATCTTAAAATGCCTTCTGGCCAGGATCTGTATTTACATTTACAGGGTGATCGCCAGAGTATTGGCGATGAAATTGTGTATGTGGGTTCAGTTGTGGATCAGACGCTGCAAAAAGAAGCTGAAAACTCGATTCGCGATAGCAAAACACGGCTTGAAGATCTGGTGAACAAGCGCACTCACACGCTTGAGCAGATTCTGAGTGAGCTCGAAGCAGCCCGCGAAGGGGAGCAGGAAATGCGCCGACTGGCAGAAGACGCCAATTTAGCTAAATCGCGTTTTTTAGCCAATATGAGTCACGAAATCCGCACTCCCCTGAATATTGTGCTCGGTTTTGCGGAGCTGATGCAGCAAGAAGGTGGCCTAAGTGAAAGTAATGATCAGCGACTGCGGGCCATCAGCGCCAATGGTCGCCATTTATTGGCCATGATCAATCGGATTTTAGAACTGGCCAAAATTGAATCGGGCCAGTTAGAGCTTCATCCTGTCAGCTTTGATTTACAGCGCCTGCTTGAAGACGTCAAAATGATGTTTTCAGATCAAATTGCTTTGCGCCGCAATCAGCTTATTCTTGAGTTGTCTGAACATTTACCCAATGGGATTATTTTAGATCAAACCCGTTTACAAGAGATTTTAGTCAATCTAATTGGCAACTCGGTTAAATTTACCCAAAATGGCCAGATCACCCTTAAAGTTGATTCTAAAAAGTCTGGCTATTTAAATTTTAGCGTCAGTGATACGGGCATCGGGATTCCAGCTGATCGTTTAGATGAGATTTTTACCCCGTTTCGTCAGGCTCACACGGGGGCCCAGCAAGCACCCGGTACAGGTCTAGGTTTGTCCATTAGCAGTGAGTACGCGCGCCTGATGGGCGGCGAACTTCAGGTCAGCAGCGTCCCGGATCAGGGCAGCTGTTTTAGCTTTAGCCTGCCTTATGAAGCCGCGCCTGATTTAGATGAACGCCAGGACGATGAACCCGCTCTGCTGGCGATTGAGTCTGGACGCCTGTTAAAACTGCTGATTGTGGATGATCGGGCCGATAATCGCCAGCTGCTCCATGAACTTTTAGCGCCTTTGGGCTTTCAGCTGTTTGAAGCTGAAAATGGTCAGGAAGCCATTACGCTTTGGCAGCAAGAATCGCCTGATCTGATTCTGATGGATCTGGCCATGCCTGTTTTAGATGGGATTAGCGCCACCCGCATGCTGCGCCAGGAATACGGCGCCCAGACGCCGATTATTGCTTTAACCGCCAACGCCTTTGAAGATACCCGCAGTGATGCTTTACACGCAGGTGTGGATGATTTTATTGCTAAACCTTTTCCGCGGCGTGAGCTGTTAAGGATCATTCGTTTACGCCTGGGCTTACAAACAGCCCCAGAAAACCCTTCAGCCAGCTCAACGCCGGTTCAGAACGCTGAGCTGGTATTGCCCAGCTCTCAGTGGCGAGAACAGTTTCGTGAAACCTTACGCAGTTTAGATCCTGCCGCCATTGAAGAACATCTGCTGGATGTTCGCGACAGCCATCCCGTCTTTTATGAAAAAGTCAGACGCTGGGTTGAGATGTTTGCCTTTACTGAAATTTCAAACTGGCTGGATCAATTTGACTCAGACAGCCCTTCTGAATGAGTCTTGGGTTCAAGACTCAGGCTGAGCTTGTTTAACTGGAATGGTCAGTCTAAAAACTGAACCTTGACCCAGTTGGCTGGTGGCGGTTAGGTCACCGCCAAGTAAGCGGCTCAATTGGCGGCTCAAAGCCAGGCCTAAGCCTGTTCCACCTTCTTTACGGGTTGATGAACCATCTGCCTGGGTAAAGGCTTCAAAGAGACTTTCAATTTGTTCAGGATCGATACCAATACCGGTATCGATGACTTGAAATTGAATCAGATCCCCCTGCTCTGAATGTAGCCGATGAGCGCTAAGCGTGACTTTGCCTTCGCGGGTAAACTTGGCGGCATTTGAAAGCAGATTCAATAAACACTGATACAAACGGGTGCGATCTGTATAGATTTCGCCCAGGTCAGAGGCACAGTCAATCAGCAAAGCATTTTGGCGAGTCTGCATCAGCGGCCGAACCTGGCCATAGAGTTCACGCACTAATTCAACCGGTTCAAAGCGACTGGGTCGCAAGACCATTTTGCCCGCTTCAATTTTTGAGACATCCAGAATATCGCCAATCATGGCTAATAAATGCTTTCCGGCTCCCTGAATTTTATCTAAATCAGACTGAACCTCCTGAAGCGAGCGCTGCTCAAGGTTTTCAATCACAATCTCGCTATAGCCCAAAATAATATTTAACGGGGTGCGGAGTTCATGAGACATATTGGCCAAAAATTCACTTTTGGCCCGACTTGCAGCTTCTGCACCGGCTCGGGCCTGAATCAGCTCTTGTTCACGCTGGATCCGGCGCGTAATATCGCGCAGCGTTAAAGTATAGAGTTCCTGGCCGCTTACGCGCGCCAGACCGATTTCTGCTGAAAAAACCTTGCCGCTGCGATGGCATAACTCGA
>CAJYHH010000522.1 GCA_913773825.1 Candidatus Sericytochromatia bacterium
GAGCTCTGCAATCAGCTCGGGCGCCCAGCCGCCAATGCTGGTCAGGGTTTCGATTAACAAATCCTGTTTGACCTTGAGCTGGGCTTGATAGCTCTGATGCTGCCACTGACAGCCGCCACAGGCTTCAACATATGGGCAAGGGGGAACTTCACGGCTTGGGGCTGGTTTTAAAACCTTGCTAATCAGGGCGCGGGCATAGGCCGGTTTGGTTGAGATCACGCGGGCTAAAACCCGATCACCGGGCAGGCCTTCAGGCACAAACACAGCGAGTCCCTCAAAGCGGCCTAATCCTTCACCGCCAGGGACAAGTTTGTCGATATCAAGCTCGATGAGTTGATCGGGCTGAAGTGCGGCCATATAAATCTCTTCAATCCATCCTGACTTTTGCTTTACAGTATACGCCGTAAGGCCCCTTCAGCTAGGGGATATAAAGCGTACCCGCAAACGCGTTGTCAGAGCAAGTTTTGAGCATCAAGCCGTTCTCTTTTTAACTCAACATTTTGCTCTGGATTCCAGTCCAAAATAGTCTAATGAGTGTATGTTGATACCTGTTTTTAAGCTGAGTGGGAAGCTGGAACCCTCGTCATTTATGGCGGGGGGGATGTCAGAGTATCCTCTCAAAGGCAAGTCAACCAGAGCATTGCCCCATAATCTGATCAGTGCTGTTGGATTAAGATAAGTATTATTTATGCGCCGCCGTCTGTTCTTTCTGATTGGTTTTGTCATTTGGCTGATTTGCCCTGCTGCTGTTGGGCAAGTGAGCCATGGTGTGGCCGATTTACGTGACTGGACCCTGGAGCAACGCGCTGTGCTGGACGGAGACTGGGCGTTTTATTGGCAACAGCGGCTTGAGCCAGGCTTTAAATCAGACATAAAGTCAGATATAAAGTCAGATACAACGCCTGAATATGCTCGGGTTGGGGTCCCTTGGGAGAGTCGGCTTAAAAAGCTGATGCCGATTTATGGGCACGCAACCTATCGTCTGAAAGTTCTGCTGCCTGAAGCCGCGGTTAATCTGCCGCTGATGCTCAGAACTCAGTTTGTAGCGAGTCGCTTTAAGTGTTATGCCAATGGCGAACTCATGGGTCAAAATGGCTTAAGCATTGATCCCAAGCGGGATGCTGATTCTTATGCCAACACTTTTAAGCCCTTTGTGAGCCAAACCCCAGAGCTTGAATTGCTCTGTCAGGTCAGTAACCATGAGCTTGTGCGCAGTGGCCTCAGTCGCCACCTGGAACTGGCGCCCGCCAGCAGCATGGGTTTGCAGAACTCTTGCTTTCACACTTTGTTTAGTTTGATTGAAGGCATGTTGCTGTTTGCCTGTTTTTATCATTTGATTTTGTTCTGGCTGCGGCGCCGGGAAAAAATGCTGCTGTGGTTTGGGCTGATCTGTGCCTTCACCTTGATTTATTACGACACCATGCTGGTCCACAATTTTGAATCTTTATTCAGTGAGGTTTCTTTTGGCTGGAACCTCAAACTGGGACGAATGGGTGCCTACCTGGCGATGTGCACACTGGCGCTGTATATGCGTGAACTCTTACCCAAAGATTTTTCTCGGGCTTATTTGCGGGTGTTGCTCTGGACCTGCGGTCTGGCATCGCTGGTGTTGTTATTTACGCCATCTGGTTTTATATCGGCTTATGCGCTTTTGTATTTGCTTTGGCTCGTCAGCTTCGTTAATGAAGCTTATTCGCTATTTGTGCTTTTAAGAGCTTATTGGCACCGACGGCCAGATGTGGGGCTATTTTTGTTTAGCAGCGCCTGTTATTTTTTGGCCGCGATTCATGATGTGCTGGAAGATGCGCGGATGATTGTCTCAATCCCCTTTTTAAGCGCTGCGGGTCTGACGATTTTTTGTTTGTCACAATCGATGTTTATTGCGCGACGTTTTAGCCGTGCTTTTGAGCAAACAGAAGTGCTCAGTGCAGAGCTGCAGCATGTTAATCAAAATCTTGAGTCGCTGATCGCAGCGCGAACGCGTGAGCTAGCTGACAAAAACCAAGAGCTAGAAGCCCTTTTACACTTTAAACAAAATCTGACCCAGATGCTGGTTCATGATTTAAAAAATCCGCTGGGTGCTATTTTGGGTTTTGCTCAGACCCGGCGCGTCCCGGCTGAGCGAGCGCTTAAAAATATTTTTCAATCCGGGCACCGAATGCTGGCGATGATTCAGAATTTACTGGATATTCAGCGGATTGAAGAAACCCATTTACAGCTGAATAAACAAAGCATCAGGCTCCAGCCCTTGGTGGCCTCAGTCTGTGAGCAAATGCTGTTTTTAAGTGAACAAGGCCCGGTGATTCAGCAAAAGATTGATCCCCAGCTGCGGGTTGAGGCTGATGCTCAGGTCTTAGAGCGCGTCTTGCTTAATCTGTTGAGCAATTCACTTAAACATACTCCGCCAACCGGACAGATCACCGTCAGTGCGGAACTAAAAGGGCAGCAGCTGGAGTTAGCGGTAAGTGATACCGGCCGAGGTATTCCGGAAGCTGTGCTGCCGCATATTTTTGATAAGTTTCGCAGTGGACCCCAATCCAGCCTGGTGCAGAGCTCATCGGGGTTAGGGCTGACTTTTTGCCTGTTGGCGATTACCGCTCACGGTGGGGAAATTAAAGTTTGCAGTGAGTTAGGTAAAGGGACTCAGGTTTATTTACTGCTTACAGGTAGCCTGCCTGAACCCGAGGGGCTTTTGAGTTCGCCCGTGTTATGGACTCACGCAGAACGTGAGCGTCTGCAGACTGTGCTTCAAGCGCTCAAGCGACTTGATGTCTATGAGATTTCTGAAATCCGTCAGGCGCTTAAACCGCTGGAAGAATCCGTGCGTTCTGGTTCTTTGTCGCCCGAGCTGAGCCAGTGGCTGGAGCAGTTACAAGTGATTCTCGATAGCTTTGATAATGAGCGCTATCAAAGCTTTATCCAAGATTCCGAGCTG
>CAJYHH010000523.1 GCA_913773825.1 Candidatus Sericytochromatia bacterium
TAGGGCGAGTGGTGGGCACTGGGCGGGCGGTTGGCATGGGGCGCGGAGTTGGCACGCTGCTGGGACGGATCGCAACTGAACCGCCGCCGCTGAGCAGATTGGCTGCAACCCAGCCCACTTTGCCATCGGGGGCTTTGACCTTGCTCCACTGATAACCGTCTGCTTCGTAACCTTTGTCAAGCAGAATCTCAACGGACATGCCCTGTTTGAGGGTGCCGAGGGATTCAGCGTAAAGATAAGGCGACTGACGCAGATTGACGTCATCGCTGCTGACGGTCTGCATTTTGCGATTGCTGCTTAAAGGCGGTGGACTGACGGCAACATCCTGAATCGGCGCGTTTTGCAGGGCCTTTTGCCATTGGGCCAGTTTATCGCTGACCGTCGCGTTGCTATTGGCGTCAGGGGCGGTTTTAATCAGATCGATAGCCTGTTGATACTTGCCCTGATAAGCCAGTAAGGAAGCCTGCTCAATGATTTCCTGACTTTTGCCAGCGCTGGCGCTGGTCGAGATCAGGGCTTTCCATTCTTTTTCTTTATTGGCGATATCGTCGTCCATGGGCGTGCCGCGCGGGGCTTCAGCCAAGAGCTGCAGGGCTTTATCGTATTCTTCGTTTTTAGAGATATTGTCAGCGCTGTAAAACTTCAGGCGGGCTTCTTTGTACTGAGCAACAAAAGGATGGGTGCTGTCGAGACGGAGAATGTTTTCATAAGTGACTTTGGCTTCGGTTTTGCGGCCAAATTTAGTGTAGAGCTGGGCCAGCGCAATCTGGGCTTTTAGATGTTCAGGATTGACCTGAGTAGCCTGTAAATAATAACTCAGGGCATCCGCATCTTTGCCCTGCTCTTCGAGTTTGACGGCATAGGCATAGAGTTCGTCAGCATTGTCAGGGCTGGGCAGCTTGCCTTCGATTGGTGCGCTGGAAGCCTGGGCCTGGGGATTGTTGTCTGGAGCGGGCTCGGTGGCCGCACAGGCAAACAATTGCAGACTGGCGGTCAGCGCCAGCATCACACGAATCGGTTTTCTGAGCTTAAAAGCGGTCTTAGTCATGATTTCCTCCGGCACTTAGGGCCTCATTCTGGTTTTCGGCTGATGCTTTTACTTCCCAGGTATCCCCTGAAAAGAACAGCTTGCGCAGCTGGCCGTCGCCTTTTTTGACTTTAATGTCTTCGAGCTGCTGATGAATCTGCTGGTCATAGGTTGGAGCCTCAACGGCTCGAAACACACCCAGCGGAGTCGGAAAATCCGGCGCGCGCATTCGGCTTAAAAAATAAGCCAAGGTCGGCTCGGAAGCTTTTTCGTCATGCACCAGGATATCGCCCTCGGTGATGCCGTTTTCGCCTAAGGTCACCACTTCAGGCGTGATGCCATTCAGGCGGATGCCTTGTTTTACGGTGTCGCCAAAAATCATCGGCTTACCGTGTTCAAGCCGCAGCTGGTTTTCTGACCTGCTGGCGCGGTCTGTTGTCCATTTATGGGCGCCATCGTTAAAGATGACGCAGTTCTGCAGGACTTCGACAATTGCTGTACCCTGATGGGCGGCCGCCCGCTGCAGAATACTCTGCAGGTATTTAGGCTCGGTATCCACTGCGCGGGCAAAGAAAGTGGCCTCTGCGCCAATCGATAAGCTGGCGGCTGAAAACGAGCGGTCCAGCGAGCCATAGGGCGTTGATTTGGTTACTTGGCCACTGGGGCTGGTGGGAGAGTACTGACTTTTGGTCAGGCCGTAGATTTCATTGTTAAACAGCAAAAGTTTAATGTCGATATTACGGCGAATGGCGTGAATAAAGTGATTGCCGCCAATTGAGAGGGCGTCGCCGTCGCCACTGATCATCCAGACTGATAAATCAGGATTGCTGATTTTTAGGCCTGTGGCAATGGCGGCTGCTCGTCCATGAATCGTATGAAAGCCATAGCTCGCCATGTAATAGGGAAATCGTGAGCTGCAGCCAATTCCTGAGACAAACACGATTTTTTCTTTGGGGATTCCTAATGTCGGCATGACAGCCTCGACTGCATTAAGAATGGCATCATCTCCGCATCCTGGGCACCAGCGTGCGTCTTGCTCGCTGGCAAAGTCTTTTTTGCTAAGGATCGGTGTATCAGACATCTAAGGCCTCTAACGGCAGGGAAGCCAGAGCCGCATCAATGCCGTCTCTGATTTCACGGATTTTAAACGGCTGGCCCTGCAGTTTATTAAGGGTTTTGACCTGCGTGCCATAGTGAATGTTCAGGACTTTAGCCAGCTGACCAAAATTGAGCTCTGGGACTAAAACCTGTTGATAGCGTGTAATCAGCTCGCCTAAATTGCGCGGCAGTGGATTCAGATGGCGCAGATGGGCATGTGCAACGGATAGTCCTTCACCCTGGGCCTGAGTCACAGCAGAATAAACCGAGCCATAAGTGCCACCCCAGCTGATGACCAGGAGCTTACCTGATTCAGGGCCCAGGACGGCTTGCTCAGGCACAAACTCAGCAATGCGCTGAATTTTGTCTGCACGCAGTTGACTCATCAGCTCATGATTTAGCGGGTCATAGCTGATATTGCCGGTTTCGTTCTGGCTTTCTAAGCCGCCGATCCGATGTTCAAAGCCTGCCATACCCGGAATGGCCCAGCTACGGCCCAGTGTTGCTTCGTCGCGAGCATAGGGTTTAAACGCCTCAGGATCAGTGGGTCGGCGCACGATGATGGGTTTAAGCTGATCAGGGTCGGGGATTTTCCAGGAACCTGTGCCGTTGGCGATATAGCCGTCACTCAGCACAATCACAGGAGTCATAAACTGAACGGCTATTTGGGCGGCTTCAAGCGCGACGTCAAAGCAGTCAGTTGGGCGGCTACAGGCAAGCACGCAGATGGGGGATTCACCGTGGCGGCCATAAAGCGCCTGAAGTAAATCAGATTGTTCGGTTTTTGTCGGGATACCCGTTGAGGGGCCGGCGCGCTGGACATCAATCAGGATTAAGGGCAGTTCGGTTTTAATTGCCAGACTTAAGGCTTCTGATTTTAGCGACATGCCGGGCCCGGAAGTGGACGTAATCGCCAGGCTGCCGCCATAGCTGGCGCCTAGCGCTGCACAGACAGCCGCAATTTCGTCTTCAGCCTGAAAGCTAATCACGCCGTATTCTTTGTATTTGGATAATTCATGCAAAATGTCAGAGGCTGGCGTAATCGGGTAAGTGCCTAAAAACAAAGGCAAATCAGCCTGTTTAGCGGCTGTAATTAAGCCTAAAGCTAATGCCTGATTGCCTGAGACGCTGCGATAAAAGCCGGGCTCAAGCTGAGCGGGCCGGACTTCAAAGGTGCTGGGCATCAGGTCTGCAGTCTGGGCGTAGTGATAGCCGGCGCTTAAGGCCAGTTTATTGGCTTCGGCCAGCAGGGGGGTATGGGCGAACTTGCGCTCAATCCAGCCTGTGCTCAGCTCTAAGGGACGATTGTACATCCAGTACATCATGCCAAGCGCAAAGAAGTTTTTGCAGCGGGTTTTATCAGGGGCCTCAAGGTCGAGCTGTTCGAGTGCGTTAAGCGTGAGTTTGGTAATTTCAGCCTGAATCAGATGATAAGCATCCAGACTGCCATCCGTCAGGGGGTTGGACTTATAACCCGCTTTGTCGAGATTGCGAATGGTAAAACTGGATAAATCCAGAATCAGCGTGGCACCTTTGGGCATGACTTCGAGATTGACTTTAAGTGCTGCCGGATTCATTGCAACAAGCACATCTGGCTCATCCCCAGGGGTATAAACGTCAATTTCGCCTATCTGAACCTGAAAGCTCGAAACACCAGTCGAAACACCAGGCAATATGCCGACTGGAGAACGAATTTCGGCCGGAAAGTCGGGTAACGTGGTCAGATCATTGCCGACAATGGCGGAGGTGTTGGTAAACTGTGAGCCCGTTAGCTGCATGCCGTCTCCGGAATCACCAGCAAATCGGATTGTGACGCGATCGAGTTCGATTCGGTCTTTCGTCGTCATGGAGTCAAACCTTCAGCTTCAAAAATCAAGCTTCGCAAATATCAGCTTTGCAAACTAAGTTCAAAAACAGGTAAATGCGCCCGGGGCCAGATTGTCAGGGAGAGTTTTTTGACGGGGAATTTACCACACTCTGCTCGGCCTAATTGTACCATGGCAGGGGCAAAACGGTGGTGGGTTAAGGGGAGTGAGTGGTGGGTTAAAATGCAGAAGACTTGAAACTGACTTGATTTTTTCTGACACCCCCCACCCAGCATTCAAAACTTCTACTTATGGGCCTCAATAATGCCGTAGGCAATCATGTTGGTGACATCTGTGGGCGTGCCCCAGGATTTGCGAATCAAGGGGTGGACCCGTTTGCGGATTTCGGGGGCGTTAACGCGTTCTTGGGCATAGTGCTGAAAAGGCTTCCAGACATGTTTTGCGATATCTTCAATCTGAATATCTTTAAAACCCGCCTGAGAGAGTTTTTGACGGTAAGTGGTTTCGTCATAGCTATTGGCCAGTGGGATTTGCCAAAAGCCGCCAATCAACCAGGTAAAAGCCCATTCAGCTGGATTAGCTGGTGTTTTATACGGATAGATATCAGCTAAAATCAGCTTGCCGCCCGGCTTTAGCACGCGAAAGGCTTCTTTTAAAAACGCTTCGCGAGTATCAAAGTGAAAGGCTGACTCTAAGCCAATGATTTTTGTAAAACTTTCAGAGGCAAAGGGCAGTTCAGTGGCTGAAGCAACCTGATACTGAATCCGGGGATGAGCCTGGCGCTCCCAGGCTGTTTCAATTTGCAGGGGCGTGATATTAATCGCTGTAATCTGCCCAGGGTTAAACATTTTCATCCAGAGTGAGTCTTGCTCACCAAAGCCGCAGCCAACATCCAGGACTTTATCATCGCGCTTAAATTCAGCCCGTTGACCCAGCAACAGTGCCAGATTGCGGCAGGCCGTGTCATAGTCATTAGCGTCTTTCCAGTAGCCCAGATTGAGATAACGGGTATCCTGGCCCAGGTTATAGTCGCGGCCTAACAGGTCATAAACTGAGCGAGAGCGGGTTCGGGATGGCCCAAACATCAGTGAGAGAATTTTAAAGGTGTCCGTAACGGTTTTCATGGCCCATCTGCTCTGGATTTAGGATGTTTTTGCTATTCTTAAGCTGACTCATTATAGGGCTGAGTGATTCAAAGACGAAATCTTTGCTTTTATCCTAAGTCTGAATATCTATCGCCCTGACTCTCTACCGTCTTTTGCTAAGTTGCGGCTACAATAGCCCTATGATCAAAATCACCGGCCCGATGCTGATTATCTTTTTGACTGCGGTGTTTCTGTTTTTAGCAGCGACCAATATTCAGGTCGGCTGGGTTTATTTGGTCGACGCTTTACTTTGGAGCGTGATTGCGGGCGCGGTGATCTTGCCGCTGCTGCAGCTTAGACAATTGCGCCTGAAGCGCCATTTTCCCCCTGTTGCCTTTACAGGCCAGAGCCTGACTGTGGAAGTTGAACTTGAAAATCCTCGCCGCTGGCCTTTGGCTTTTGTCAATCTAGAGGATTTACCGCCTGTGTCGTTGCGAGGTGGGCCGGTTAAACTCGACGAGATTCAAAAAGGTTTTGTTGTCGCTCTGGGACAAAATCAGAGCTATCGTTACAGCTATCGCTTTACCCCTGAACATGACGGCGTCTATGTCTTTAACAGCCTGCGTTCAGGCTCGTTTGGCCCACTGGGCTTATTAGGTGTTTATTGGGATCAAAAAGTGACCTCGGCGGTGGTTGTGCGTCCTTTGCCGCCAGAAACAATGATGCCGCTAATGAGTGATGAACAGCAGTTAGCCCTGATGCACGCTCGTCAGCGCAGCCATCTTGGCGAAGATATTTCCCATTTTCGTGAATACCAGCCTGGTGACAATCGCCGCTCGATTCACTGGAAAAATACCGCTAAACGTCAGCGTTTAATTGTGGCTGAAGCCCGTGAAGAGCCCTTTCAGCAGGCTTTGCTGCTGGTTGATACAGACAAAAATCAAAATTATGAGACGTACCACCGCTTGGTGCGTCAGGCTGAACGGGTCTGTCATTCTCTGATCGAAAGTCAAATGGAGCTGATCTGTTTTGCTCAAAACGCAGAGCCTGCATTCTGGACCAAGCTGGATTTATCACCGCCTGAGCGCAGTCTGCAAAATGTGCGCAGCTGGGATATGGCCAGCTATTGGCTGGCGACCCTGGAGCCTGATGCTGACGAAAGCCTTGAAGCCGCTTTAGTCAATCAGGGTATTTCACCCGGAGAGCAATTAGTCGTGCTAATTTCAGCCAATCCCAGCCCAGAGCTCTTATACCGACTCTGCACAGGCCGAGCCGCTGCTGGCTTCGCTCCCATGCTGGTTTTTGCCCCAGCTGGCACTCAGATTCCCCAGGAACTGACGCCGTTGATTTCGCTCAGAGAGCTGTAAAAGAGGCTAGTTGCTGCTAGCCTGATTCATCTTTATTATCCCTGCGCCGCCAGGTGCTTTTTCTCTGCTGCGGTTAAACCTATCACTCACCACCCACCACTCTTTTTACACTTTCTTCATCTTGATTCAGACAAAAAATCAATGCGAGCTTTGCTTTGATTACAGAAAATAGAGCAGACCTCTACAAGCTGTAAGGAGAACGCAAAATGGCTAAATCGCAAGAATCATTTGAAACCGTTCAGGAAATCAGACTCGTCCCGCTGGACCAACCAGCCCAGCTCCAGATTCCGATTCAGCTGGATGAGCTGATTAGCCTTGAAGACACGGCTAAGTCGGGGCATTTTATTCGCAATCTGCTGCTCTTTGCGGGTGTGTTGGCATTAGCCGGTGGAGCGTTTTTGCTTACCCGCCGCCAAAATCCCAATAAAGAGCTCAAAGCGGCTCGTTTGGCTGATCTGACGCGCTTGGCCGGCTCCTGGTATGAAATTGCGCGGATGCCAGGTCAAGTTGATGAACAAGCTTTTGACATGCGCGTGATTTATAGTCTGCGCGGTAGCCAGGAGCTGGATGTGGAATATATCTGGCGCAACGGTAGCTTTAGCGCGCCTGAACAGCGGGATACTAAAAAACTGAGAATTGAAGATCCTACACAGCCAGCCAAAATGAAAAAGCAGCTCTTAGGTGCTTTAGAAATTGATTACTGGCTGATTGAAATCGGCAAACAGGATGAATACCTTGTTTTTGGCACGCCTTCACATCAGCATGTCTGGATTCTTAGCCGTTCACCGCAAATCGATCAAAAGCTGTATCAGGGTATTCTCAATCGCCTGCAGCACCAGGGTTTTGAAACCAGTCGGCTTGAGCGTGTCGCTCAGCGCGCCAGTCTTACACCAGTTGTTGTCAGTAGCCCGAGTGCAGGTGTTTAGCACTTAGGTAAATTCTGATGAATTGATGAGATTTTAACTGACGCTGATATAGAACCTACACAGAGTTTTTGCTTTAATCCAACCTAGACAAACCGCAGAGGAGAATTGCATCATGTTCGAGACTCAATCCCAATTTGGTCAACTACTCAAACGCTTTGAAACCCTTCAAAACCGTTTCTTTCATGGACTTGAAACCGAAATTGATCATCAACAGCATCACGTCAATCAGGCTCGTCAGCAACTGATGGGCCAGGCTCGTCAGCAGTCCCGTCGCCTGAATCGCTTTACTGATCGTTTGATTCAGCGTCTGGATCAGCGCAAAACAGGACTGACAACCGGTTTGACAAAGCGCTCTCAACGTCATCAGGGCAATCCGCTGGCCCAGACCGCTGGTGTGGGTCTGGCAGTAGGCCTGCTGGCGGTCGGTGGTATTAGCTATGTTGTCTACCAGAGCCTGCAAAAACAAAAAGAAGCCCGTAAAACCCTTAAGTCTGCTCGTGGCGTTGATCTAAACCGATTTGCTGGCAAATGGTTTGAGATTGCACGCTTCCCCGGTAAACATCAGGATATCGCTGGAATGACCCTGACTTATACAGTCAACCAGGATAATTCTCTGGATGTTGTCTGCACTTATCGTGAGCATGACATCAATGGTCCTGAACATACTGAGCGCAAACATATTATTGTGGGTGAGCCCAATGATCGCAGCCATCTCAAAAAGCAGCTCTTTGGACCCTTGGGTACAGATTACTGGATCTTGGAGCTTGGCAAAAACTATGAATATGCCGTACTCGGTACGCCCTCTCGTAAACATCTCTGGATCCTGAGCCGTACACCTAAATTTGACGAAGCTCGTTACGAAGAGATCCTGGACCGCATGCTTGAGCAGGGTTTTGAAATTGGCAATCTGGTCAAAGTCAAACATGATGAACACGCCGCTGTGCCTCTGTCTTCACATCTGCAGGGTCTGCTAGAACAAAAACAGCAGTACTTCAAAAAAGAGCAGAGCAAACATCTGGGTCCCAATCCCGATAAACGCGACGGCATTTAAGTCGCTGTAGACTACGCTTACTAAACAAGCCCCCGCCAGCTTAAGCTGGCGGGGGCTTTGTTAATGAACATAATAGAACAGGCTTTTGCTCTCACTGTCAAAAAGTGAAGAGAGCTATTCAAAACTTTCTGTCATTTTATAGGTTTATAGATTTTAGCCGGCTCAGTGTGACAACAGCTTTTCTGAATATGTGTTGCTTAAGTGTATAGCCTTAAGTGTCTAGCCTTAAGTCTCGCTCTGGGTAGCCAGATATAAAAATTCGCTGCCCGGATGTACTGGTTTTAAACGTGGGGGCGGCATAATCACCCAGCTATCGCGATCAACGATAATGGGTTCACCTGCTCCTTGGGCCAGCAGAGTGCCAGCAGGCAAAAACTCAAAGCTGCTGAGCATGTGTTCGAGGCGATAACTTTCATCTGGGAAAATCACCGCCCGATAAATCGAATAAATGGCGAGTGGATGAGATGAGTGAGGACGAGGGCTGACCATTCCAAGCTTTTCAAGCAAACGCCAGACAGCTTGCTGAGCAATTAACAGGGAATCAGGTGCTTCATGGGATCCACATTCCAGCACATAGCCATTGGCTTTGTTACATAGGCTTACCAAAGCTTTGCCGTTGAGATGTTCTAAAATACCGCGTAGCATAATCTCAACCCCCGGAATCTGTAAGGGTTCAGAACCGATATCTATTTCAATCAACATCGGTGCGCTGGCGGCACTGGTGCTATGTAAATCTATCACCGCATCTAATGACTGATAAATCGGTAAGAGTTCACGGACTCGATGCAGTTCGCTGCTGTCACCGGGTAATTTACCGTCTATAAATGCGGGCATGCGGTTCATATCTTGATCGATAAAACGATAATGGGCAGTAAAACTCAGATCTGAGGCTTCTTCAAAATAGCGCTGACCCGCGGCAAGATTATTCAGAATCAGATAAACCGTACCAGCTTTGAGCTGACTGGCTAAAGCTGATTGTTCAAGCAGGCCATAAACTGCAGCTAAGCCAGCTGGCTCGTTGCCATGAGTCATGACCATAATGCCCAGTGTTGGCCCAGGATCAGGGCCTTGAATCCGGATGACACCAGGAACTGTTTCAAATGTGCTGTTGCGTAATTGCTGAAAAACCTGCCAGAGATCCTGGCGCTGAAGTGTATAAAGCATGCTGAAAAGTATAGGCAGTAAAAAAGCAGAGGGTCTGTGATCCTCTGCCGCTGGTTGCTGGATTCATTTATTTTGAGAAGGGGCCGTTTGTCACTTAATTCAGGCTGAGCGCCAGGCTATGAATTAAGGTTTCAAGCTCGTTTAGTTTTTTCCAGGCTCTGGTAACAACCCCAGCGGGCAGGCGTTCCAGCATTTCAAGATAGCTTCTGTAGTTTGTACGCAGGTTTTCCAAGCCGTGTATCAGGGCGGCATCACGGCAATGGGGAGTGGCTTCAAGGCTCAACTGAACAGCCAGCAAGCAGTCATCATCCAGACAATCTTCCAGGGTGCTGAGAATAGTGTTAAGGGTCTGAAAGTCAGGCAAATAAGCGTTGTTTTTATTCGTGAGTAGAGTCTGCATCACTGGTGTACTCCTGATCGTTTGATTAATGCGTGTGCAAATGTCGCTTGAGCGACTTAAGGTTTTGCTGGTCCTGAATGTATCCTAAACAGCGAAAATGATCACTTGATGACAAGCTTGTGATTTGAAGATGAAATTATTTTGCGCCTTTTGTCACTAAGATGACATCTTTTGTAAGGGCTTGTTATCAAATAAATAAAGGGCTAAAAAGCTTACTGTTTAAAAGCTTTTTAGCCCTCTTGATATTCAGCAGTTTCTGTCATCAGCTGATCACAGAAACTGATTCAGACGCGCTCAAATTCGTCAATATGGCGATCAACAGGCCAGGGATTAGTGTTTTCTTCAAAGCGTTTGCGCTGAATCCGGCCCCAGGATTTGCTGCCTTTCATAGCGGTAATCAAAGCCCACGAGCGGCAGACATTCAGGAATTGCCTGAAGAAGATATTTTCTAAAAAAGCACAGCCAATTAAGGTCCAGAGGTCACGACGGTTGTTAAAGCGACGGATGTTCATTTCTCCTAAGGCCAGTGACATCAGTGAAACGATCATGCCTAAGCCAAATGAAACAAGGGCTAAAGCAATGGCAAAACCCCAGAACACCTGACCCATCAGTAATAGAATAAAGAATAGGGCATAGCCTAAAAACTCAATGGGTGGGCCGAGCATTTCTAAAAAGAAGAAGTAAGGATAAGTGACCAGGCCAACTTCTCCATAACGGGGATTGCCTAACATCCGTTTATGCTTCCAGACCGTCTGGACTAAGCCGCGCTGCCAGCGCTCACGCTGGTGATAAAGATCGACTAAGCGTTCAGGGCACTGGGTCCAGGCCACCGGATCTGGCACAAAGCGAATCAGATAAGGCCGGTCAGACTCCAGATACATTCTGTGGAGACGCGTGACTAATTCCATATCTTCGCCAACGGTTTCAACATCATAGCCTCCTGCTTCCATGACTGCAGAATGGCGAAACATACCAAAAGCACCTGAGACAATTAAGCTGCCGCCCAGCAAATTCCAGCTCATCCGGCCTGCTAAAAAGGCCCGTAAATATTCAAGAATCTGCAGCTGGGCCCAGAAGTTTTTAGGCAGACTGACATGGGCAACTCGATTGCCTTTGATGCTGCAGCCATTTAGAATCCGGATAATCCCGCCCACTGCAATGGTGTGGCGTTCTTCTAAAAAAGGATAAACAATTCTAATCAGCGCATCGGGCTCTAACACAGTGTCAGCATCCATTGCACAGAAAAAAGGCGTGCGGCAATAATTAATCCCTGCATTAAGCGCATCTGCTTTGCCGCCGTTTTCTTTATCAACCACCCAAAAGCGAGGGTCGACGGTGCTGCGATACACTTCGTGGACAGGCTGGGTGCGCAGTTTGGCCGGATTAACATGCAAAGCAGCTTCAAGCTTGAGTTCACGTTTAAGAATCTCAAGCGTGGCGTCTTGTGAACCGTCATTAATCATGATGACTTCAAAGTCTGGGTAATCCAGCTCTTTAAGATAAGTGATCATTTCCTGACAGGTTGTTTCTTCGTTATAACTCGGAACCAGCAGCGTAACCGGCGGCAGACATTCTCGTGAGTCCGCCATATTAAAATCGACAGACCGCAGGCGGCGGGTATGTTGTTTGAGTAATCGATAGGCAAAGAAGCCCTGTAACAGGTAAATCCCGTTCAAAACAATGAAGTAGGAAATAACCAGGATACTCAGGATTTCGATGATTAAATAGAGACGATCATGCATGCTGCAACTCCTCAAGATACGCGTTGGCTGTATGAGCCATGCTTAACCAGTAAATAGCTGTCGGGTCGTGTGGCTTGTAAATTTGGCTTGTCAAAACTTTCACTTCAAGATTCGATTCAAAAAATTTATTTGGCTGTTTCCAGAGCCGGGTCCAGGGACTGGAGATACCAACGTGGGCGAGAATCCCTGGTTTCGGGGCTTTCGATTTGTTCCCAGGCTGTTGCTGCTTCGATTGCGACCCAGCGGGCTGTATCGTAGAGCCCAAGCTCAAGCAGCTCGTTTTCGTTTTTGAGGCGTAAACGGCCAATTGCATACATGGCATGAGCTCTCAGGATTTCTTCATCTCCAGATGCAAACTCATAGATCAGTTCTCGGGCTTCAGCGTGGGCTTTCCAGGCAGATAAAACTCTTAATGCCAAAGCGCGTAGAGTGGATGGCTGCTGTTGATCTTTGCCCAGTTTTGTCAGCTGGGGCACAAACTCAGGCGCCGCGGGCCAATGCTCAAGCGTACAGATTGCAACAACACGAGCCCAAAGCGTGGCATGAGGATTAACCAGCTGTTCAACCAGACGAGGGGTAGCCAGTTTGGGGTTAGAACGCGCAAGCAGAGCTGCTACAAATTCAGGGTTAAAGTCATGAAAGCGGCTAAATACGCGGGTAATCAGATCGCTTGCATGAGGATCATCTTGATCAACGAGCGCACGCATCGCGGCAAAGGCGACGCGATCAGACGGATCGTTTAAGGCGTCTTCAATCAGCTTCAGATATTGAAGTGGCGCCAATTTGCCTAAAGTTGCGACTGAGCGGGCCCGTAGTTCAGAATCTGTTTTGGGATTCTGAACCCTTCGGGCAATCGGTTTTAAATAAGGAGCGGCCAAGGCCATAAGCTGGCGATATTCTGGATTGGCCACAGACCTTTCAGGGATCGTGCAGGCGATTCGATAAAGATAATCCACAAAGAACAGTTTTTCGTCAGCACGAACCTGGTTCCAGAGCTCTTCTGGCGGCTCTTCGCGGGCCAGAACGGCCGGAAGATGAATGCTCCAGGCGGCTTCCATTCTGCGCCAGTCCTGGGCTTTTTTATCATTACGAGAGCGCAAATGAAGCATAATCATCGCCAGGATCACGACAATGGCAAAGATGAAGACGACCAGTAGCTCCATCCAATTCATATGCATGACCCAGTCATTTAAGGGCATCCAGTTGTTCATTAATTTTGTGTCCCAAACCTGTTTTTTTCGCTATCTGATGTCCATAACGTCAATTTATTGACTAAAGAAACTTTTGAGCTGTAGGGTGTCTGTTTACTTTAAAAAATTAAGATATATGAGGTCAATCGATTTTATATGGGCTTGATGCAGGTTTAACGCGATTTGGTGAAGCTGGAGTAAGCCACGGCTATAGAGCAAGGTAGCTTGTTAGCGGGAATCGAAAACACGGTAACGTCAGTCTGTGCGCTGCAACGGGTGCTGCTATTTTGTTGTTGACGATGACAAATGACTAAACGCGCAGCACAAACCGACGTCATAGACGTCTCTAAACAGCAAACGCAGCATGCCTTTAGAGTCTGGCGCCTAAAACAAATACCCCATACCCGCACTCAGGCTAAAAGACGCTGGGTTCCAGCGCAGATTTAGGCGGTCGTTGATGTTGGTGGTGTTGGTGCTGCCGGTGGCCGTGCTGCTTTCTTCGCCATAGAGGCTGAGCATATACACATTTAAGCGAACATGGGTAAAGAGCTTGTTGTTCCAGATAAAATCCACACCAAAGCCGCTATGGACAGTTACACCCAGCGGGGGTAAATCTGTGCGGGTTGAGATAACGGGGGTGGCGCCCAGATAAAAATACGGCTGTAGCGGCACATTGGCGGGCATCTCAAGCATAAAGGCCAGGGAGCCGTCGAGTTTAAACAAGGGTGAGCCTAACAGCGTGGTATGAGCGCCATACAGCACGCGCCAATTGCGGTTTAAGTCAAAAAAGCCAGATAAGCCGATCCACTCGGTGGTTTCACGGCCTGGGCCAATTTGGCGAGTGCCCGGACTGGCGCTGGGATCAGGGTTTTGGCGTTCAACTTGCTTGCCGAGCGGCACAAATAAATTCTCAAGCGAAATCGACAGACCAGAACTCGCCAGGGCCGCAGGGGCTGTTGCAAGCAGGCCAAATGCCAGAATAGGCAGAACTAAGGGGCGAATTCGGGCTGAAAATCGCATAGCTGTAAATGGCGGGTATCGTTGATATAGCGCACATAGCGCCGCTCGCCCTGAATGCCCGCCAGGCTCAGGGAGGTATTATCGATGCATAAAAAAACTTTTTCGCTGGGTGCAATCCCAGATAAGACGCTCAGACAGGCGCGAATAAAACCACCGTGAGTCACAACTAAAATCAGGCTGTCTGGTTCGTGAGTCTGCTGAAGCTGAGCTAAAAAGCGCTCTGCGCGCTGCCAAAGGACTTCTTTGGATTCACCTTCAGGCACAGCTCCCCAGTCGCGGGCGGCTTTAAAGGCGGTGCAGACTTCGGGGTGTTGTTCACGGGCCTGGGCCCAGGTCAGGCCTGAGAGAATGCCTGAGTCAACTTCCACCAGATCTTCATGGGTTGAATAAGGAAGTTCGGGCTGATGTTGGCAAAATGGAGCGATGGTATTGCGGGCGCGCTCTAAGGGGCTGCAATAAATATGAGTGGGATCACGCTTGGCAAATAAGGTCTGAGTAAGATATTTAAACAATAGCTGGGTCTGATTCAGGCCCGACTCAGACAGGCCGTACTCGTGACGACCCTGCATGATGCCCTGCACATTGCCCATTGATTCGGCGTGACGCAGAAAAAGGAATTCCATCCTGAAACGCTGTTTCCCCGCTATTAATTTAAAGCCTATTAAAACCTAAAACGTGAGCACTTGACTTCAGTAACAGGGCCGGTGATCACTCACCGGCCCCGTGTTAAAAGCCTAAAACTAAGCGACGGAAACCGCGCTCAGTTGAGCCTGCAGCGAAGCAATCAGTTCGCGCATGGCTGGAACATCACCCGCTTTGCGGATGGCGTTGCCGATTCCGTAGCCTGCAACACCGGTTGCAACAGCGCCGGGCAGCGTGGCTGCGTCAAGGCGGCCGCTGACCATCACGGGGATGCTGACAGCTTTTGCAATCGGGGCAACATGGGACAGATCGCCAGAGATGTTTTCAATCTGGATCATGTCAGCGCCTGCAGCTTCGATAGCCTGGGCCAGTTCGACCTGTTCTTCCACGCTCAGAATGCCGGGGACGGTGACGCAGACGCCGGCTTTGCCAGCAATACCAGCGACCAGTTCACGGGTCCAGCCCATCACCATGTCGGGGTTGATCAGCGCGCCACGATCGTAGATCGGCTGGAAGTTGCCGAGTTCGACCCAATCAGTGCCCCATTCCAGGGACTGAATCAGAGTCTGGGGATCCAGAGAAGAGACAAAAACGCTAAGGCCAGTCTGGGCTTTGACCCAGCGCACGGAGGCTTCGTCAGCCGAGAGGTCGATGGCGGCGACAATGCCGTCAGCAGCCTGGGCGACTGAGCGGATGCTTGCCGCGTCGAAGTTTTCGATGCCGGCGATGACTTTGAGGAAGGGTTTGGTGAGTTCAGCTTTGTTCACGCGTTGGCTCCTTGGTTGGGTAATTTAAATAGGAAGGATTCATAAGACAATATAGCATGAGGGCTATGAAGGCTGTGGTCTGTGAGGGCTATGGGAATTCACGATCGGCAAACCCCACAGGCGCGTCGAGGCATCTCTTTATGTTTAAAATGTTTAAAAACCTAAGACTTAAGCTTGTCTCCCTTACAGACGGACGGCCCAAAGCCCATCGCCCCTGCCAAAAAAAATCTCAACTTTTTCTCTACCCGCGCGTCAGGTTAAGCTAAGGATATGCTATATTAAACAAAGATTAAGTGTCCGTTAAATCTTTCTGATTGTGACAGGAGTCTTTTATGCAGAGCAACCAGACCGCCTTTCTGAAGCCCACCGGCAACGCAACTCGCATTCTGTATTCTGTTCAGGCAGAACAGATTATGTTTTTTGTGCGCCGCTTTATTCAGAATGTGGATTGGGTTATGGATCTGCTCTCGCTGACTGACAAAATTCTGCGCCAGGCACCTGCTGAAATCACAAAATTTGAACGCTTAATCATCCAGGACTATCTGCATTTCCGTCTGATCGAACGTGAAGACAGCGTCTGGCTTGTTGACCGCACAGGCAAACGCTTTGAAGCAGCTGAACTACTGATGCTGCGCGATCAGATTCTGGCAGAAACCGAAGCCCGGGCCATGTTTCTTTACCACAACCCTTCCAAGCATCCGCTTGCTAAAGCATTCAAGCAAGTTTTGGCAAAAGTGGGCGATAAAGACCTCAGTGAAGAAGAAGTTGCCATTTTGCGCGAAGCGTATCTGCTGACTCACGAAGGCAGCGTTTACACACTCCGCAGCCGCAAGCTGACGCCTCACACTCGCTCACAACGCTGGATCTGGAAACTGACATGCCCAATGTAAATTCCGGCGGTACGCCGCCTCTGCTTCCACCGTCTCAGCTCTGGGCTCCGCGCCAGGGGCAGACTCAACCTGCTGCACAGCAGCCCGCCAAGCCGGCTCAGCCGACCCAGCCTGCTCCATCTCAGCAGGTCCCGGCTAAGCTTCCGCCGCTGCCAACTCAGCCTCCCAGAGGCCAGGCAATGCCGATGCTGACGTTTACGTCTCAGCCGCCACCGCCGACACTTGGCACCAAGCTGACCCAGCTTAAAGACGTGATTAAAAATGCTGACTCAAGGCTGCTTGACTATTACAACGTCAAGTTGGTCAAAAACGATCAGGGTGCCATCACGGGTTATCAGCTCAACGGTCGCAACGTCACCCAGCAAGAGCTGCAGCAGCATCTTTTACCGCAATCCGGTGTTCTGCATCGCCAGATCAGTGATCTTAAAGCTGAAATTACTCAGACTCACCAGACTCTGGGCGCCCAGGTTCAGCTTCAGTTTTCGTCATTGGCCGCAGCTGAACAGACTTCAGTGCGGATTCAGATGCAGGCTGTTCAGGTGGTCTACGAGAACTTTGTTAATCGCCTGGATCAGGTCGACGCTCTGATTAAGTAGTGAATCAGTCTTTAGTCAGTTCGTCTCAGTAAGTTTTAGACAGCGTCGAGTCAGCATTTAAGTTAGCGTTTAGTCGTCAAATTGGCAGATAGTGGATGGATATAGTGAAATGAGCATGTTGAACCGTCGGACCCAACCCCTCGACCCCGCCGTATTACAGAGCCTGGTACAGGCCCAGCCTGCGCCTCAGCTTGTGCAGTCCGCTCAGACAACCCCGCTCCGACAGCCTTCTGCCCTCGTTGACGTGCTGGCGCCTACTTCTGCTCGTCGCAATGATGTT
>CAJYHH010000524.1 GCA_913773825.1 Candidatus Sericytochromatia bacterium
TTGAAGGCCCCATTCACAATCCAGATCCTTCACTAAGGTCTAATGAGCGCATGCGCAGCGTTAACTTTATGAACGCTGTGCCCGCCACTCGACCAGGGACTAATCAGCAGTTTTATATGACCAATTACACCAGCATTGCGCCGCTGCGCGCTGCTTATGAAGACTATATGCGCAATGAGCGTGGCATTGAACAGGTGTACTGGGTGGGGGATGCCGGAGGCGGACCTGGCACAAAGAGCGCTTCAGAGACCTCGCTTCATCCCTATATGGGTGGGTTGGACTGCCGTGAAAATCATTAGTGCTCTGATCATCTGTCTGATTGGCCAGAGTGCTGTCATTGCTTGTCCTGAATCAAGTTTAAAGGATCAAAATATGAATATTTCTCAAACACCTCATGATTTAAATCAATTTCGCCAGCTGCTCGATCAGAGTAAAGCGGCTGGTCAACTCGATACTGCAACTGTTGAAACAGCCCGTAAAGCTCTAAACGAACTGCCTGTTAATGAGCAGGAACAGGCTCTGGACTATCTTGAACATCATCTCGCGAACTATGCGACGGCTGAGGCCAAAGCCAGCTATAGCTTAAATCCTGAACTGAGTTTAAAAGAGGTCATTTCAGCTTTGCCGCCTGCTAAAGTGCCTGAATGGCTGCAAACGCGCAGTCAAAAAGATTTACTGATTAATCTCACTGAGCTGCAATGTCTGGAACCCGCTCAGCGTAAGCAGTTTATCGAATTGGCCAGCGAAGCCAGAGATTATTATCATGATTTGGCAAGCGGAATGCGATCTGGCAGCAATTATGCCACGGCAAATCGCGAAACGCTGGATGATTTTATTAATCGGGCTAATGCGCCATCCTGAGCGGGTTTAACTGATTAAGTTAATTGAGTAAACTCAGTGAACGTTTAAGCTGCTTTTGGCTATACGGATGCAGATGGTTTTGCCCTGGCATCCAGCCAAGTAAAAAGCGCTGAAAGTCAGTCCAGGCCAAAGGATAAAGTCTGCGCCATTCAGCTTCAAGTGCGGCTGTATCCATTGTTTGGCCTGTGATCTGGCTGACTCGGTCTAGTCCAGAGCGCAGCG
>CAJYHH010000525.1 GCA_913773825.1 Candidatus Sericytochromatia bacterium
TGTGCCATAGCTGAGATCAATAAATCCAGCCAGATCAGGGAAATTGGTATAAACCTTGATGCCACCAAGGCCGATAACAGTACCGTACAAGCCGCTGCTGTAGCCATAATTGAGGCAAAGCTCTGAGCCATGCCGTAACCACCGCCACCGTGTACAGTCAAAATATTCACTGAAGTTAAACTGGGCTTTGAGAATCCCCGTGTTGATGTTGCCGGTTGCGGCATAAAGCAACCAGGGACGAACCACACGGATTGGACGTCCATCCTGTTCGGGTACAGGTTGAGGCTGTTTGGGAGTGGTTCGTTGAACGGGAGAAATGCCCAGTAGCTGGGCCACCAGCCAGGGCAGCTTGTCACGGGTCAGAGAGTCTAAAGCACAGGCACAATCCAGAAAATCTTCATGCAGAATCGTTGCACTTTCAGTGTCGATCAGGCGCAGATTAACCGTATAGCTATGGCCCATCTACATCAGGCTGCCGGTGATTATCTGTTTAACTGACAGCAGGCGGCCAATCTGGATACCAACATCACCACTGCAGTCCTGAGTAGTCTGAAAGCCCTGCTATCGCATCATCCTGGCCATCGCCTCGCGCTCCCTCACCTGATCCCGCTCTGAACCACCAGACCGTGTACCCGATCGGTGATCGCATGGGCTTCGATTGATAGGCATATCTACTGTGGCGTACTGAAGAATGCTTATCTGGTCTGTCTGGTTTAGGCGAACTTGCGCACAACCCGCTCCAGCGCGTCCATACCCTGCTTGACCTTGTTCATTTCGGGGCCAAAGCTGATGCGGGTATAGTTGCGGAACTTCTGCGAACGACGGCGTTTGCCAGGATTTACGTCAAAGAACACCCCAGGTACGGTAATGACTTTTTCTTTCAGGCATTCTTCAAAGAAGCTGATCCCGTCGTTAATGCCTTCAGGCAGGTTTTCAAGATTGGCCCAGACATAAAAGCTGCCAGCAGGCTCAACCCCAATGCTGATACCCATCTCGCGAATCCGCTTAAGCACATAGTCTTTTTTCTCGGTAAAGCAGCGCTGAATCGCCAGGGTTTCCTGACGGGCTAAATCAGGATTGAGTAACTCAATTGCGCGTTTTTGCAGCGGATGATTGGCACCGCCATCTAAGAATGAACCGGCACTTGAAATTAAGTCAACCACCGCTTTGGGCGCTAAGGTCCAGCTAACGCGCCAGCCTGGATAACGCCAGTTTTTGGTCAGACCGTCAATAATCACCACCGGGTCTTTATTGACGTCTTCGATAAACTCAGCGGCCGAGACCATTCGCGCCTGATTGGGATCGAGGTCATTGTAGAGATAGTGAGAATAAAACTCATCGACAATACAGACCACTTCTTCATCGCGAAACAGCTCAACCCAGGAAGCCAGCTCAGGGCCTTCGATGACCTGACCGGTGGGATTACAGGGATTGCTAAACAGCACAGCACCAAGCCCCATGCCCTGAATGGTCTCTTGCAGCAGATCGCGTGAAAGCTTAAAGTGATGTTTGTCTTTAAGCTGAATCGGAATCGGAATAAAGCCCTTAAAAGTGTGCAGCATCTCTTCGTAGGCCGTGTAGTCAGGAATAAAATGGCCTACGTTAATTTCGCCTAATGCCGCCGCCACACGGGTGAGGCCCTGACGGCCACCGCCAGAGATACAGACGTTCTCCCAGGTGTACTGGGACGCTTTGCCCTGGCGATAAATCGCGTTATAAAAGTCAGCGACGCGCTGGCGCAGCTCTTTTAAGCCTGGAACCGGCGTGTACTCTTGGGTGTAAGTATCCAGCTCAACATGGGTAATGCGCTCTGGGGCACCAGGGATATCGCCGGTTTCGGGAGCACCCTGGCCGAGGTTGGCCCAGTCAGGATTGTCGTAAGAAAAGCCCAGCTCACGGGCGCGGTTCATGACGTAGATCACGCCCGTGCGGGGCACAAAGCGAAAACCAGGGAAGGGATTGGGTTTGTTCATGACTGATTACTTTCTATTTGAAGCTGCCGTCGTAGTAGACCCAGCGCCCCTGGTAACGACGAAAACGCGAGGTTTCCTGCAAGATCTGCTTGCGGCCCCCTTCACGGTAATGGGCTTTAAACGCCACTTTGCCGATTTTGTCGTCAGGTCCACCCAGACTGGTGCTGACAATCTCAAGCCCAGTAAACGTCGCGGCTTCAGCCCATTCACGCAAAGCTTCAGGTGAAGCGGCGCGTTTGTCAGGATGATGGCTAAAGTGCAGATAATCTAACAAACACAGGGCGTAAGCAGAATAACGCGAGCGCATCAGCTGCTCGGCTGTTTCGGCTTGTTTTAAACCCTTATGTAAGGGCTCGCAGCAGTCGGCATAAGCGCGGCCTGTGCCGCAGGGGCAGTTGTTCTCCATGCTGGGCATTATAGCAGAGGAGTAAGGCCTCTCAAGCCCCAAAACATCAGGGAAGGGACCTTACCCAACTGATTTAAGAGCGTTAAAGTCAGCCCTGACTGCACAAGCTCAAAGCTGTGAAGTAATTCGGGGGTCAGGCAGATGTTGACGCAGCCAGGACACGGCAAGTTCAGTCATCTGTTCCAGTCCAGCAGGCTTTTGAGTACCGACAGTCATACTTTCAAGCTGGCAACGCCTGAGCCAGCGGCTGGCTTGCTGGTTCAGGCCTAAGGCTTCTTGATTTTCTCGATCCAGCAATAATAAAGTCGGTGCCGCAACCCGCCGCAAAGATGAAGCATCAGCTAAATCCGGGCGTCCCTCACAAGAGACAATGGCGCGAATGCGCTCAGGATAAGCTGCTGCAACCTGTAAAGCCGCTGCAACCCCTGTGCCAACCCCTAATAAGCCGACCGGCAGCTTTTGAAGCATCGGCTCATGCTCCAAGTGTTCAATCATCTGAGACAAACGCTCTGACAGCAGCTTAATTTCAAAGCGAATCTGATTGTCATGCTGTTGCTCCTGGCGAATTTCAGCAGCTGTCAGAAGCTCTAAAAACACCACCCCTAAATCAGCCTGCAGCAGCCGCTGCGACATATAGCGAGTGACAGCACTTTGACTGCCTTGAGCAAATACCACAAGGCCTTTTGCTTTACTCGGTTCAGGCGGCAAGCTTACGTCGCCAGATAATTTAACATTGCCCGCCTGAACTCTGATGATTGGATTTAAACTTTGCACAAGCGGCCCCCTTTTACTGAAATAAAAATGAGGTCGCAAAAGGCTTTTTAGAGCCAGAGAGCCCGATTTAGAGTTCAGCTCTCTCTATTCAAATCCCTAGATTAAGCCTGCTGTCCAAAAACGGCCAACAGCCTTTGACCTCATAAAGCTTACGCAATCGCTTTACTTTTAAGTATAGACTTCAGGCTCTAAAAGAAGTGTTAAACAAATGATGCTTATACAAATATTTTATAAAAACAATTTTAGTCAGAGCCCTTAAGTTTTGAATCACGTTTTGAATCACGTTTTGAATCAGCTTAGCCTGATGCACTTATTTGACGTGACTCAGTAAAAGTTTATCCACAATCGTCATTCTATTTTTATATTGATAAAAATTTCGTATACATTAGCGATTAGGATGCTTTCTCAGCTTGACACTTAAAGTTTAGCCCAGGCATCCTGCCCTATAGCCTGAATAGGAGAAAGCCTGTGGATTCTGAAATTGCGGCTCTGCTCAAGACCTTTGGTCCCCGCCTGATGGAGTACGGCCTGCGCTTAATGGGCGCCTTGGTCATTTTTCTGATTGGCAAACTGGTGATTCGCTTTTTACTGCGCCTGCTTGAAAAAACCATGCGCCGCTCGCATTTTGACGAAACCCTGATTTCATTCAGCACCAATATGCTCAATCTGGTGCTGCTGTTTTTGATTTTGATGGTGTCAGCCAATACCATTGGCGTGCCGACCACCTCGTTTTTAACCGTTGTCGGCGCAGCCGGTCTGGCCATTGGCCTGGCCCTTAAAGGCTCACTGGATAATGTCGCCTCAGGGATTATGTTAGTCGGTCTGCGCCAGATTCATGTTGGCGATTATATCCAGATTGATGG
>CAJYHH010000526.1 GCA_913773825.1 Candidatus Sericytochromatia bacterium
TTCCATGGTCTATAGCAAAGGGGTGATGGAAGTGGTCAACAGCGATGACCATATTTACTACTACACCCTGCGCCAGATTCCTGACGATATTGAAGCCTATGGCCGTCAGATGCTTAAAGCTTTTGACGTTCGTGAGCGCTTTTTCCACTTTGAGTTTTTCCGCCGTCATAGCGATGGCCAGGCGGTGGCTTTAGAAGTCAATATGCGGCCACCGGGTGGGCCGAGTGTCGATATGTTTAATTATGCCCATGATATTGATCTGTATCGCGAATGGGCCAATGTGTTAGTCCATAATCACTTTAATTCTCAGGTTAGCCGCAAATACCACTGCATGTTTGTCGGGCGTAAACAAAACAAAGACTATGTTCACAGCCATGACGCGATTATGCAGCACTATGGCCGGGTGATGATGGATGTAGGCAGTTTGCCGCATGTCTTCCGTCAGGCTATGGGGGACGTCTATTATCTCTATCGCACCGAAGACGAAGAGCAGGCTTTAAAAATCGCTGCAGATATTCATCTGACTTATTAACTGAAAAATTAACTGACAAAACCGACAAGATGTTTTACATTCGTGAAGTTGAAACCAATCAGCCTGATCTGCACCCGCGCTTAGATGAACTGGTGAACAAACATCTGCAGCATGTTTTCCGCAAGCCTCCTGCCCAGCCCACCCGCGAGGCTTTTCAACGTCTGCAGCAATTCGCTAAAGGTAAGTCCCGGCCCTGGATTCTCGACACGGGCTGTGGCATCGGTGAAAGCAGCGCCACTTTGGCCAAGCGTAACCCTGATGCCTGGGTAATCGGGGTGGATCAGTCCTTTAAGCGTCTGGATCAGGCTGAGCGCGTGGTGGAAGAACTACCCGAAAATCTCACCTTACTCAGAGCAGACTTAATTGACCTCTGGTTGCTCGCTGCTCAGGCAGGCTGGCGCTTTGAGCAGGTCTATCTGCTCTATCCCAATCCCTGGCCCAAGTCAGAACATTTTCAGCGTCGTTGGCATGGGCATGCCATTTGGCCCTTTTTACTGGCAACGGCCAATCAACTTGAGTTGCGCAGTAACTGGCAGCTCTATCTGCAGGAATTTGCGCGGGCGGTTGAGTTGTCGACAGGTGTTTTGCCGGTTGTTGAACCCTGGTTACCCGATCCGCCCATTACGGCCTTTGAACGCAAATACCATCAAGCGGGCCAGGCGCTTTGGCGTCTACAAGCTGATGTCTCAGGCTTTCAGCTCAACAGCGCTTTTTTGCCTGACAATCAAGAAGATCAGCATCAGGCTTAAACCGACATCAGCCGCTAGGGTGCTCCAGGCTGCGCCAACATGACCCAGTCTGGGAATCAGCAGTAAATTTAAGCCGAGATTGAGGGCTAAACACAAGCCTGTGGCCCAGGCGGTCAGATTCTGTTTATTCAGGGCCCCTAGCAAATTAAAGCTAAACAGATTGAGATACACCGCAGGCACGCTTAAACTCAGAATTTGTAGGGAGCTGACAGTCGGTTTAAAATCAGGGCCCAACAGCAGGGGCAACCAAGGGCTAAGCAGATAGCCCACTCCGCCCACGCCCAGACCTAAAACCGCGCTTAAACCAAGCCAACGCGGCGCTTTTTGCCAAAAATCCGGGCCTTGAGCCAGGGCTGAGAGCTTAGGGAAAGCCGCCATACTCAGCAAATAACCCCCCAGCATCAGCAGTTCATAAACACGAATGGCGGCCTGGTACCAGCCGAGTTCTGCTGCTGATCGGCCCAACATCGGAAGTAAAACTAAATCCAGCTTGAGATACAGCACAAACGAAACATTCGCCAGCCAAAAGCCAAAACCATCACGCAACAAGCGTTTGAACCAGCTTAGCTGGTAAGCGCCAGGCGCTAATTTAAGCTGGCTGATAATCACAGGCATAATCAATAGATGGGTAAAGGCACCGGCGATTAAAACCGAATCAATCCCTGGCCAGATCAACAAAACCAAAAATTGAGGCAGCATCAGCACCAGTTTAAGCCAGAAGCGCAGGCGCGCTTCAAGTCGAAATGCGCTGCGGGCGTTAAGCAGGGCAATCCAGGTATCAATCCAGGACTGGCCTAGCCAAATCCCGCCAGCGGCTAAAATCCGTAGAACCGTGGTCTGATGGTTAAAGACAGGCCAGCATGCCAGCAGACTGAGGGTAAAAAGACCTGAGCTGAGGACTCTTAGTCCAACTAAGTGTTTGAGGATCGTATCACCTTGTTCAGGTTCACGGGCGAGTTCCCGAACAATCAGCGAATGACTGCCAAAGTCCAGTAAAACAGATAATAAGCCGGCTAAAGCCAAAGGCTGAGAATATAATCCAAAGGCTTCATCCCCAAGATGTCGCGCTAAAAGCACCACAAACAACAGACTCAGGCAGCGTGATAAGCCCTCTGCCAGGGTTTTCCAGCCAAAGTCCTTAAGTAGCCTGATTAAAGTCGGGGCAGTGGATGTCGGAGATATGGCCATAACAGAACAAAAGAGCTGAAATTAGATCAGCCTTCTGCGCTTCATTTCTTTTGACAATAAGCTTAATTCACGGCCACTTTGACCGGCAACAGACGTGTTTTCTTCTGCCCGGCGCATCAGATAGGGGACTAAATCCCGAATGGGCGCATAGGGCACATATTTGGCGACGTTGTAGCCAGAGCGGGCCAGATTATAGCTGATATGATCAGACATGCCCAATAGCTGAGCAAACCAAATCCGTTTATCGTCACGGGCAAGGTTTTCCACGTCCATGGCGGTCATCAGGCGATAATTGCTTTCTTCGTTATGGCTCCCGCAGCAAAACGAAATCCGATCCAGATGATCCAGACAGCGATCCACGGCTGCGTTAAAAGCAATGTCTGTGGCTTTTTTACTGGGCTGAATCGGGGACTGTACACCGCGTTTTTGGGCGTAAGCCCGTTCTTTTTCCATATAGGCGCCGCGCACCAGTTTAAAACCCAGCTTAAAATCATCGCGTTCAGCCAGCTGAATTAAATCTTCTAAATAGGCCAGGCGATCGCGACGATACATCTGCAGCGTGTTCCAGATCCAGGCTTCCTGCTGGTTATAGCGCTGCATCATCTCAAGCGTCAGGCGATCAACAACGGGCTGTAGCCAGCTTTCTTCAGCATCCACAAAGACCGGCGTGCCAACATGGGCGGCATGCGCACAAATCGCTTCAAAGCGCGCTTTAAAGCGGCTAAACTCAGCATCTTCGCTGGGGCTTAAAGGGGCCCACTGACTGGCTTTGGTTAAGAGTTCACTGCGGCCAATTCCAGTTGGTTTAAACACCGCAAAGGGAATATTTTTGTCCTGGCGTGAGCGATCCAGCATGTTGATCAGCTCATCACGAGTCTGATCAAAGCTGCTTTCTGAGGCTTTGCCTTCAGCTGAATAATCCAAAATCGAGCCAATTCCGTATTCACCTAGAGCTTCAATCGTTTTTTGGCAGGCTTCAATGGATTCACCGCCGACAAACTGTCTGAATAAAGTCTCGCGAATCACGGGGTCAATCGGCAGCTTAAGCTTAAAGGCCAGCTGGGTCAGGGGTTTGCTTAAGGACACCAGTCCACGCTGACCCAACACGCGAAACAAAACCCAGGCCCGGCGCAAATCCAGATCAGTTTTACTGGCAAACGCAATTTCAGTGTTTTCAAACGAGATATCTGCAAGCGGGATGTCGGGTCGGGCAGTGGGTTCCATGAAGCTCACCTTTTTTAGAGTCTGAATCATTATATGGGGAGGCAAGAACGGGTGGTGAGTTGTGAGTGGTGAGTGCTGGTTTTTTTTGTGGGATTTGCATATTCCCAGCTTCTAACGAAAAGGCTTTTTTGATTTTTTTGTTTATCAAAATCAGTTTGTTTGTTTTATATAATTTGGCTTATTGGCGTAAGCTTGCTGATTGAAAAAAAATTATCGACTTGTTTAAAGACTATTAAAAGTGATTGTTTAGGGCTTCAAGCAAAAAATCAATAAAAGCTCGTACTCTGTGGGGCACATGACTACCGCCGACATAAACCGCGTGAATCATTTCCAGATCACCGGGGTTGTTGTTTTCAAGGAGCGGGATCAGTCTTCCGGCTTTGATGTCATCTGCAACATGCCAGTAGCCCAATCGGCCAATGCCCGCTCCGGCTAAAAGCATCTGTTTCATGGTCTGGCCGTTATTAATCAGCAGATTCCCGCTGACAGGAAATTCTTTGACCTGTTGTTTAACTAAGAAGCGCCAGCTGGTGATCGAGCGACGAAAATTAAATTTGAGGCAATTATGCTGGCGTAAATCTTCAGGGTTTTTAGGTGTCCCGTGCTGTTTAAGATAGGCTGGTGAGGCACAGACAACCCGGCGGCTCTGGCCCAGCACTTTTGCAAACATCGTGCTGTCGAGCATCGGGCCAAAGCGAATCGCAACATCTGTTTTTTGGGAGCGCAAATCAATCAGGTCATCGGTCAGGCTTAAATCAATCACCACATCCGGGTAGCGTTTTAAAAATTCAGGGATCAGTTCACCAAACATTTCGCCAAATGGCAGTGAGGCATTGACGCGCAAATAGCCTTTTACACTGCCGCTTGAAGCCGCCTGTTCAGCATCATTGAGTTCGTTAATAATCTGAACCCCAGCGCGATAATAAGCTTCACCTTCATCAGTCAGATTAAGTGCACGAGTGGAGCGCGTAAACAAACGTGTGCCCAGGCGTTGCTCAAGTCTGCTAATCAGCTTGCTGACAGCAGACGGAGTTAAGTCTAAGCTGCGGGCTGCGGCTGAAAATCCGCCTTCTTGGACCACTCTGACAAAGACTTCCAGTTCACCCGAACGCTCCATTAAAATCCGTTTCATTTGTGAATTCCAGTCATAAGTATTATTCCAATTATGGGAATAGTATAACCGTCTGACAAGGGCTATGATTTGACTATCAAGACAACGACCCTCACCTCCATCAGGGGTGGTCAAGGAGCAAAAAAAATGAAACTACAACTCGAAAACAAAACCGCTTTGGTAACCGGCTCAACAGCTGGAATCGGTCTCGAAATTGCCCGCCTGCTGGCCGTAGAAGGCGCAAACGTGATCATCACAGGCCGTAATCAAGACAAACTGGATCAGGCCTTAGCGTCAATTGAAGCTTCTGGCGGCAAACAAGTCAGAGGGATTCTGGCGGATGTCGGCACAGCTGAAGGCGCTGCCAGCGTCATTGAGCAAGCTGGTGAAATTGAGATTCTGGTTAACAATCTCGGCATTTATGAAAGCAAAAACTTTAGTGAAATCAGTGACGAAGACTGGTTTAAATTATTTGAAATCAACGTCATGAGCGGCGTCAGATTAGCCCGGGCTTATTTTCAGCAGATGCTGGATCGCAACTCAGGCCGGATTATTTTTATCTCGAGTGAATCAGGCTTAAGCACACCGGTCGATATGATTCACTATGGCACCACCAAAACCGCTCAGCTTGCGATTGCCAGAGGCTTGGCCAATCTGACCAAAGGCACACGGGTCACGGTTAACTCTGTTTTGCCTGGCCCAACTCAATCTGAAGGGATTGGTGAATTTATGCGCAGCGTCTCGAAACATCCCGATGCGCCAGCTGAGCAGATTGAAGCAGAGTTTTTTGCTGAACATCGCCCAGGATCACTGATCCAGCGTCTGATTCAACCTCAAGAAGTTGCGGCGGCTGTTGCTTATCTCGCCAGTCCTTTGGCTGGGGCTGTAAATGGCGCTTCACTGCGGGTTGAGGGCGGCTTGGTCAATCATATTGGCTGAGCTGATTTACGAATCAGTTGCACTGAATCTAGACAGATAACAAAGGCGTGGCCATCAGCGGCTGGTAATACAGCTCGATCAGCCCGCCTTTGCGTTTGCCACGATGAGTCCACCATTGGGTATAGAGCTCGCTGTTAAGCAGCGGCAATAGTTGCTGCAGGGTCCAAGTGCTGCCTGGTTTGGGCAAAATATAATAAACATCTGCGCTGGCGTACCAGGGCTGGTCGGTGTAAGCTGCAACGCCCACGCGAGCGCGCTGGGGCAGCAGAATTTTGGGGCCTTTAAACATTTCGGGTTCGCGCGGCCATTGGAGCTGATACCAGGGAATCCGACCAAGCTGGACTTCACGGCGAGCTTCGAGCACGGGGCGAAAGCGTTCAAGATGTTGAAGCAGAGCTTGAGGTGGCTCACCAGCTGTGCGATGAGTATAAATCAGCCAGTGGCGATTGTTGAGATTAGGCTGATGGGCCTTAATATCTGAGTTTTTAAACCAGGGCTTTAGCCAGTCAGCGGTTTTAGGGTTGAATAAGTGCCGATACTCAGTCTCGTCGACAACAAAAATGCCGCTGCCGGCGGCGGGCTTAAGCTGGTAGCGTTCCCGCAGGCGGGGACTTAGTCGATCTGCGCCGCTGACGAGACCTTGGCGGACTAAAAACTGATCGCCAATGGTTTGGCCGCTGGCCTGCATTTGGGCAAATTGAGCTTCGAGTGAGGCTTCACTTTTACGGCTCAGCAGCAGTTGGGGGCCTTGAAACAGGGATGTTTGGTCATACATTTCTGCTTGAGTTTGCTGCAGGGCTTGCAGATCACGGGGTCTGACAATCCCTGAGTCAGAGGAGTATAAAACTTTGACCTGGGCTTTTTCTGAGCGCTTAAGAGCAAAAATACTGAGCTGGCTGTGATGGCCGTGAGCAGCTGGAAACAGGCGCAGGTCACCAAAGTCAATTAATTCGAGTAATTGGGTTTTGTCTTGTAAGCGACTGCGCAGATATTGGGCGGCAGTGGCGGTTAAAAAATAATTGGGCGTGAGTAGAGCGCAAAAGGTCTCAGGCTTGGCCAAGGCCAGAGCGAGATGAAAAAAGAAATAATAAAGATCACCTCGGCCACGATAATGCTCTGCCCAATAGCCGGTTTTAAGTGGGTCAAACAGCTCTTTATTGCTGCGCTCACCCACATAGGGTGGATTGCTGATCAGTAAGCCAAGTGTGTGTTGAAGCTCAGGAAAAACCGTCTGTAAGCTCAGTTGACCGTTTTCAAAGCTGAGAGCATTTAACTGTGTGAGTTTTGCCTGAGGAGGCGTGATCTCAGGAAAACGCCGCTGCCAATAGAGCTTAAAACCAAAATCTGTCACCTTTAATGCCAGGGCGTCGATATCACTGCCATGGGCCATTTGGATCCAGGCCGCAACGTGTTCAGGCTCAGATTCTTGGTCACAGAGTCGAGCGATCACGCCCCATAAAAACAAGCCCGAACCACAAGCTGGATCTAAAAACGGAGAGGGTTGAGCAGGCTGCCAGTAGGATAAAGCTTTGTCGACAACAAAATCTGAAACAATGGGTGGCGTGTAATACAGGCCCGCAACTTTGCGGACTTCTGTTGGCGCCGCTTGTTCAGCTAAACCAGCTAAAATCTGGAGCTGTTCCCAGACCGGCTTGCCTGCAAACAAGCTTGTCAAAATGGGCGCAAGCTCAGTCAGCAGCTGATTTTGATCTGATGGATGAAAAGTGTGTTTAAGTAAGTCAGGTAAAGCTTGAGTAGGCTGGTTTTTTTGATTCCAAAGCCATTGGGCACCCGTCTGCAACAGGGCCTGGCGGATCATCTGCCAGTCTGGCGATAAACCTTGACTGCTGAACCAGTCCTGGATCTGCTTTCCGAGTTGTTTGTAGATCACGGCCATCGACAAAGTGTGCCAAAAGCAAGGGGGCTTACACAAGAGGGCTAAGAATATCGGCTGAGTCAAAATTTTTCTGAAATTGTGCTGGTAAAAGGGCTTAAAGCCCACGGGTTTAGTGACCAATTACCTGCCACGCACATCAAAACTGTGTTTTAATGAAATAGGCGCGATTGACGCAGTGCTTCATTAGGGGTTTGCTGAAGCTTTTATAAGTTGAGGACATTTGGCCTTAAAGCCTGTTCCTGACTTGTTGACATCAAAGCTTCCCGCAGTTCACAATAAAGCACGGTGGTTATTTCGGGTAACTAAATTTCGGCTTTGGATGGTAATTGGCATGCTCATGACCGGGGTCATACCTGATACCTTTTCAGGCTCCAGCTCTTTTCTCGACGAAGAAATTGAGTATCTGGAACTGGAAAGCCTGATCGACGAGATTGCCGACCGGCTCGAGGCCAGTTGGTCCTATAGTCTCGAGGATGAAACCTACCAGATCGAGTTTATTGATGACGAAGGTACCCTTCATGAAGCGGTATCTGTCTCAATGGAATACTGTCAGGAAGGCTTCAACGAAGGCCGGGATCTGATTCTCTGTTCGATTCCGATTGGGGGCTTTGATCAGTCCCGCCATCTGCATATTCTGCCTGGGATGCTGAGCCATGCTGCGCAGCTGACCTTCTCGAAGCTCTTTATTAACGAGCTTGGACATCTGATGCTGATGGGCAAGGCCCTTTACCACCAGGAACTGGCCTCGGATGTCCTGACCACGATGGTCGAAGAGCAGAGCTCACTGGCAGCCGACTTCCGTCTTAAGCTGGAGTCCAGCGACAGCGCCGATCAATAAGCCTGTCAGGATGGTCCGCAATGGCCGATACTCTGCCCCATAAAAAGAAAATCGGTTTCGTCGCCAGTGGCGGCGCTGCCAAAGCAGCCTGTTTTCATATGGGCGTCGCTCTGGCGCTCCAGCGCAAAGGGTTTTCCTTTCGCACGGGCCTTGAACGTGAACACACTCCACGCGGCTTGACAGGCCGTGAAATTGAAGTCTTAGTCGGCTCCAGCGCCGGTGCTTTTGCCTGCTCGCTGATTGCCTCAGGCTACCCGCTTGAAGACATCTATCGCTCGTTTTTGGGCCAGCGCAACGCCAGCTTTCCAATGTTAAAGTACGATCAGATGCTGGACTTTAATCTGCGTGATACCTTGCTGCGCTTTTTGCCTCGTCTGCCTAAATCCCTGTCGATTCGCGGCTCTCAGTCATTGGAAGCGATTTTTCAGTCGATGTTTACCGCCAATGGCTTTTGCACAACCAACAAGCTTGAGCGCTATCTGCGTCGCCAGCTCTTGCCCAGCAATAATTTTAAAGACTTTGCTTCCGAACTGTTTATTGTCACCACCACCCTCGACAATCCGGGCCGCCTGATCTGTGGCCCGCGTGAGCTTACCACTCATCACCGCCCCGCTCAGTATTTTGATGCTGAGACCCGCTATATTACTGAAGTTGAAATCTCACATGCCGCTGCGGCTTCTATGTCTTTGCCGCCGATGTTTAAACCCTACCCCTTGCGCACCAGCGATGGGATTGTCTGGACCTTTGACGGTGAAATCCGCAAAACTTTATCTACTCATATTGCCAAAGACGCTGGCTGTGACTTGATTATTGTCTCTTATACCCATCAGCCTTATAACCAGCGCGAAGACATTGGCTCGTTGATTGACTACGGCATTCCCTCGATTCTGATTCAGGCGATTTATCAGCTGGTTGAATCAAGGATTATTAATTCCCGCGAAGCTCATGATATGAAGCGGCTCGTCATCGAAGAAATTAAAGCCTTTGCGAAAAAGTACTCAATTGATGACGAAGCCCGCGACGATCTGCTCAAAAGCCTGAGCCAGAAGCTCAATTTTAATCCAGACATTGAGTATATTTTTATCAACCCCAGCGATCGCGAAGAAGATCTGTTTTTCTCAGATCACTTTAATCTCTCGCCAACCGCCATGGAGAAAATTGCTGAAAGTGGCTTTAGAAGCGCCATCCGCGTGTTGAAAAACTATAACTTCACCTTTAACGAGCCGGTTGCTGAGCAACAAGCTGTCTAGCGAGCTAAAGCGAGCCTGAGTTTACTTCTGCCATTGGCCTAAGGGCTTTAAAATCTGAGGCTCTCGCGGACGCTGTAACAGGGTTTCGAGTTGGGCGTCATACTCCAGCCGATACGGCTTCATCTGATTTTGCATAAAGGCCTCAACGCTTGGCTCGGCCCAGCGCTCATAAAGCGTAAACTGGTTTTTATCATGGGCGTCCTGATGCAGATAGCAGGAAATAAAAGCCTCTTCTTGCGACATGGCTTCAATCACCTGAGTGACGGCCTGTTTCCAGGCTTCAACACAGTCTGGTTTAACAAAAAGCCTGACGTAAAAAACCAAATCGTCCTGGGTCATAGCTGTTTTTCCTTCTGCATGAATGCGCGTTCGACAGTCTGAATCATAAAGCGACCTCATTATAGTAGTGCCGGTTGACTCTATTTCTTTCATAGAGCGGTTCTGCGCATCCACGCTGCCAGACTCACAGCGCGCTCAAGTCACTCTAAAAAGTGGGAAAAATGACTTGCTGATTGATTTTTGCAGCTTTACTTGCAGGACAGCTTGATCAGGGCGGTTGATTCTCGTTGTGTCTGTTATTCCAGATGCTGGCCGCGCTGTGGGATGCGTTTAAAATCCCAGGGTTTGAGGTGAGTATCGAGAAACTGCAGCGCCCGCCCGTAAAATAAACGGCGATTAGCCGTGCGGCGATAACTATGACCCTCAGCTTCAAAGAAGTGGGTTTCAAATTTTGTGCCGGTCGCTTTGGCCCCATCTACAAAGCTCTGCAGCTGGGCAAAGGGCACATTGGGATCGTTTTTGCCATGAAACACCGGCAAGGGCGTTTTGAGCTGATCAACCTGAGTTAAGGGTGAGCGTTCGGCGTAGCGCTGACGCTGTTCATATGACCAGCCGCCAAACAGCCAATAAGTATAATGTCTGACGTCTTCAAGCAATTGCTGCTGCTCAAGCTGATACAATCCTGCTGAGGCCATAGCGGCCGCAAACAGCTCAGGGTAGCGAGTAACGGCCATCAAAGTCAGATAACCACCCCAGCTATGGCCCAGTATGCCAAGCTTATCGGCCTGCACATAGGGAAAAGCTTTTAGTGTCTGAGCCAGCGCATAAATATCTTCAAGGTCCGTCTGGCCTGCCATGCCCAGGGCGCCAGCTTCTAAATGCGCGACTCCAAAGCTGGTGCTGCCGCGATAGTTTGGGCAAGCTACAAGATAGCCCTCGCGGGCTAACCATTGGGGCCAGGCCTGGTAAGCCTGACGGATGCTGGTCGAAGGGCCGCCTTTAATCCAGATCAAGGTGGGATATTGCTGTTCTGGGTCAAAGTCTGGCGGATAATACATGATGGTTGGTGTGGGCTGAGCCAGAAACTCTGAGCGCACCGGATGGTGATGCCAGCGCAGGGGGTGAGTATGGGTCAGAATCTGCCAGCTGGGCTGCTGGGGATGATA
>CAJYHH010000527.1 GCA_913773825.1 Candidatus Sericytochromatia bacterium
CGGGCTTTTCGTCAGCGCGCCCATGAGCTGATTGAAAGAATTGAAAATCCCTTAATCTGGAAAAAACTTCCAGCGTCCAGACTGCGTCAGCATCTATACGGCACACTTGAAGCTTTTGCGGCTTTGCCGGAATCAGACACGCTGTTGTTTAAACCCGAACAAGCATTGCTGGGTTATCACGTTGAAGTTGAGATTTTGGGTGCTGAACCTTTGCTGATTCCCAGTGTGCTACAAGACGTGATGCGTGATCTGGTCACCAATGCTTATCAGCAGACGCCTCGTGGCGGCTGGATTTCAAGTCGTTTGAGTCTCGAAGACGGCAAGCTGACTCTGCGCGTCGGAGATGGCGGCAAAGGTTTAAACGCCAATGACTTAGAACGGCTAGCGCGTGAGATTCCGCGTGGCAGCGGTGGCCTGACCCGAGCTTATGCGGTCACGAAGTTTTTGGGTGGACGTTTTTGGCTGACCTTAGCGCCTGGTGAAGGTTTATTAGTCAGCCTTGAGATTCCGCTGCCAGCCTAATAAGAGAGATAAGTTTAGGCCGGATCAAGACTAAACTCAAATTCAGGAATATCACTGGAGCGCTGGCTGGTATCGCTCAGTTGTTCAGCTGTTAGCGTTCGGCTAAAGGGTTTGTAGCCTTTAAAGCTAACCTCAAGCGTGAGCTTGCCCGTTGGGATCTGATGATCGCGCAGATAAAAACCTGTGTAGTCAACTTTTAAATCATTGCTCTGACGCAGCTGGAGTTTGCCAGCATCAGGAGAGTTTGAGTCATAGCGAACTTTCCCTTCGCTGTCGAGCAGGCGAACGCTTGGCAAATGTTGGCGCAAATCCAGCTTCTGGCCGCTGCGGGAATCTTTAAAGCTGAGATAAAAAGACACCATCGTTATGCACTGGATTCTGAAGCTTTTGCTGTACTCAGATGTAAACAGGCACGAAGGGTGATCGGGAGTGGGTGACATCGTTTCAAAGATTGACGGAACCGGGGCTCCGCAGCTGCTGAGTAAGCTGATTGCAAGGGTTAGAGAGAGAATAGAAGCGCGTTTCATGCTGTGTCACCTCGGGTTGAATAAGTCCAGTCTGATATAAATTTACAAAAAAGTAAATATTTGTTTCTGAAAAACTTGTTCACAAGGCCGAGGCTGTCAGAAGGTCTGCAGACAAAGGGCTTTAGACGAAGCTAAAACCGACAATTGACTGATTTAAAGCTCGGCTCTACTCCTTACGGCTATTGACCCTTTATACTGGGAGAAATGCCCGACAGGATACCTATGCCCAGCCCGAATGAGCGCGAATTCTTTGAGGACAGTCTTGAGCTGACTCAATTACCGGCTGGTCTGGCCAGTTTGCCGCTTGAGCGGGGCCAGACTTCTGCCGCTGAAAGCTTTGAGCGTTATCACCATCTGCGTGAGCTCGGACAAGGCGCGATGGGGACTGTGGCTTTAATGCAGGATGTGCTGCTGCGCCGCAAGGTGGCCTATAAACAAATTAAGCCCGAAGCCCTGACCCATGATGACGTGATCCGGCAGTTTTTGGGTGAAGCCCAGATTACGGCCCAGCTTGAACACCCCGGGATTGTGCCTGTTTATAGTCTGGAAGTGGCGTCCAATGGTCAGATTGCCTATGCCATGAAGGTGGTAGAAGGCCAGACGCTTAAAGACCGTTTGCAGCAGCTGCGCCAAAGTGTTGAAGCCCAGCCCGCCAGCTGGCCGCAGGATTTGCGAACGCTGCTTGAGGATTTTTTAAAAGTGCTGGATGCGATGGCTTATGCTCATAGTCAGGGTGTGATTCATCGCGATCTAAAACCTTCTAATATTATGTTTGGGCTCTTTCATGAGGTTTATTTGCTCGACTGGGGGATTGCGCAGGTTGTCGACAAAAGCGCTGGGGTAATTGCTGAAACCGTCGAAGAATCCCCTGAAGGCTCACGCCCGATGACCGGCACCCCGCGCTATATGTCTCCTGAGCAAATCAAGGGTAAAAACCTCACGCCTCAAAGTGATTTGTTTACGCTTGGGCTGATTTTGCAGGAAGTGATTACCTTACAGCAGGCTGTCCAGGCCCGCACCCTGCAAGAGGCGCTGGTTAAAATTCTGAAGCCTGAACAACGCCCGATTCAGCATGCTTCAGGCTTGGCTGTCCCGGCAGAGCTTCAGGCGATAGTCAAACGCGCCACCCTGATTAAAGCAGCTGAGCGCTATCAGTCTGTTGCTGAGCTGACAGCTGATCTGCGTGCCTTTGTTCAGGATCGTGAGACGGTTGTTTTGCCTGATACACCCTGGCGCGGCTTTCAGCGCTGGATTCGTCATCATTCTGCTCAGGCCTTTGCCGCCGCGATTGGCTTGCTTTTAGTCTGTTCATTGGCGATTGGTTTGAGCTTATGGGCCCGTGAACGCACGCTTGAGCACACCCGCCGTCGCCAGGCTGCTTTAGAAATCGCGCTGAAGCAGGCCTTAATGAGTAGCCAGCGCATAGATAGCCAGCTTGGGCGTTTTGAAGCCTTATTAGAACATCTGGCAGCCTCAGCCTCTGAAGCCTGGTTGCGGGGGCGGCCTGATGGCCCGCTGCCTGTCACAGCTGTAAATCGCTCTGATTCTACTGACTTTAGTCGCAGCTATTGGTCTGGGCCTCGTACGGGCGCAGAACGTCTGACGGTACTGAATCCTGTTTTTATCAGCTTATTTGCCAGAGCAGAAAATGTTCAGGTGGTGCCCTCTCAATGGCTTAAACAACCTCAAAGCCCGTTGCGCTGGGGTTTACTGACTTTGCCCCAAGCGCGCAGCTTGCTCTACCCGCTAAGCTCACAGAGCCTCAGCCTTTTGCCTAAGCTGCAAAGCAGTCTGCCGACTGAGACTGAAAGCCCAGCCTGGGGATTGCCCGTAGAAGCCAATGGGGAACAGCTTTTACCTGTGAGTATGGCGATTAGCAGCGATCAGCGTGAGTTATTGGGCCAGGCCGCTTTGTTTTTAGAAAACTCAGCCCTGAGCGAGGCCCTGCAAGCGAAAAGCATTAGCCAGCTGCAGGGCTATTGGCTGGTGGATGCTCAGCTGCAGCGGATTAACGGTGAAGACCCCGCTCAGTTACCGGCTGCTTTACAAGCGGCCATTCGAGCCAAAGGTTCTGGTTTTATTGAAGCTGATGGCGGGCTTTGGCTGTATCAGCCTTTAGCTACTCAGGGCTGGTATCTGGTGCTAAAACTGAATTTTGAAGCTCTGTTAGCGGAGGTTCAGAATGGCTGATTCTGTTGATTCTACGGGGTTTACTGGGCCTGCTGACAAAGCCTTTGATCCGCTTGAGCTGACCGTTAATGAGTTTCATGGCCTGCCGCGTACCGCTGCGCTTTATGAGCAGACAGATCTGGAGCCTGACTTAAGCGCTGCGTCAACAGCCGATAGTCATGTTTATCAGGTTTTGCAAAAACTCGGTGAAGGCGCAATGGGCTCGGTTCATCTGGTGCGGGACTGTCATTTACAGCGACGTGTGGCTTATAAACAGCTGTTATCGCAGTGGCAGCATGCGCCGGGTTTAAGCCAGCGCTTTTTAAATGAAGTCCAGATTACAGCCCAGCTGGCGCATCCGTATATTGTGCCGGTTTATAGCCTTGAGATGACGGGCCAGGGCATTGGCTATACCATGAAGCGCGTACATGGCCTGACGTTTAAAGAGCTGATTGCGGCTGCCAAAGCCCAGGTTGAAGCACAAGGTAAACGCCAGGCCCCTTATGACTTGACCAGTCTGCTTGAGCAGTTTTTAAAGGTCTGTGATGCGCTGGCTTATGCTCATCATCGCAGCGTGATTCATCGCGATCTGAAGCCTGCTAATCTGATGCTGGGGGATCATGGTGAGGTTTATGTCATGGACTGGGGGATTGCCCGGCCCTTTGGTGCCCAGGCTGAAGACTATCCCTTTGAAGTTGAAGAAACCGGTAAGATGATTGGCACGCCGCGCTATGTCTCACCTGAGCAGGCACGGGGGCTTAACGATAAGCTAGATGGTCGCAGTGATTTATTTGCTTTAGGCCTGATTCTTTATGAGCTGGTCTGTTTAAAACCGGCTTATCAGGCCAAAAACCGCGATCAGTTATTAGAAAAAGTTCGTAAAGCCAGCCTTGAGCCTGTATCTGCGCCAGACTTTAAAGTCCCGCGTGCTTTAGCGGCTATTATTCAAAAAGCGACTGCCTGGAAGCGCGCGGCTCGTTATGCCAGCGTGACGGAGTTTGCTGAAGACTTGCGTCGTTATTTGCGCGATCTGGCTGTAGAAGCTGAGCCCGATCCACCGTTGCAAGGGCTGTTGCGCTGGGTGCGGCATCATCGCAATCTCTGTCTGTCTGTGTTATTTGTCGTCTTGCTGATGAGCTCCAGTGTGACGGTCTGGAACCTTTGGCAGCAGCAGCAGGCCTTAGCCCAGGCGTATCAGCGTGAACAGACCCTGGCGGGTTTCTGGGGGCAGGTTTTGCGCAAAGGCCAGCAGATTGATCGTTATTTGTTAGTGGTACCCCAAGTTTTAGAGAGCATTGGGGGCTTTGGTCTGCAGGCTTTGCAGCATGGCTCACCAGACCCTGCAAAACCTTATTATCTCGATGATCCAAACTGGAATCGTCTGGTACCCAATCAAGTTAAATCCAGCCACTACAATCTATTGATTAGTTTAGACCATACGGCTTTTACGATTGCAGCTGGCTTGACGGAGCCTCAATTACGCAAGCAGCTTCAGACCTTAGCACCTTTACAGACGCGTTATCGCAACTTGTTTGTGCGCAGCGCCAATAAGCCCGCCAACAGCTTAAATCAGCCGGGCGACGAAGTGAAGCTTCTGGCGACTGAAGGCGTGCCGATTATGTTTGCCTCTTTGGTGACGCGTGAAGGGATTAATCAGTATTTCCCTGGCACGATGTATGCCACACCCGGTTATGACCCGCGTCAGCGGCCTTTTTATAAGCTGGTTGAAAATGAGCGCGGCATGAAATGCGGCAACCCTTATCTGGATCGCTTAGCGGGTAAGTTTTTGCCCTGTAGTCTGCCGCTTTATGATGCTAAGGAGCGCTTTGTCGGGGTCTCAACCCTGGATATTCAGTTTAATTATCTGGCGCGTACCGTGCTGGATTTATCTGCTAATCCGGCGTTTAAAGAGAGTTATCTGGTCGATGAACAAAGCCGTGTGATTGTTAAAGCTTCTGATCGCAATCGCCAGATTTCGGCCCAGCAGAGTCTCAATACCGGTCTTGAGCTGGAAACTTTTGCTGAACCAGAGCTGCGGAGCTTGATCGCCCAGGGCAGCGAAGGCGGAACGTTAAGCAAACAAAATAAGGTCTATGGCTATATTCGCCTTAACTTTCAGGGCTGGTATTATATTGTCGAAGCTGATGCCAGGCTGCTTTTCGGCACAGGGGACTGAGTGAAGGTAAAATGGATGCTTGGGCTCTAAGATGAAAACCAAACTGACTGAACTGATTTATCTAACGTGTTTGCTGCTGTTTTGCTGCGCCATGGTGATGGTGCGGATTCGCTATACAGGATTTATTCACTATGACTTTTTGTACTGGAATCTGTTTTTAGCTTTTATTCCGCTAATGGTCAGTCTGGCCTATGCTTATACCCGTGAACAATTTAAAGGCTGGATCTGGCTAAGTATTTGTCTGTCGTTCTGGCTGTTGTTTTTTCCCAATGCGCCTTATATTGTCAC
>CAJYHH010000528.1 GCA_913773825.1 Candidatus Sericytochromatia bacterium
AATACCGCATCATTTTATCCCTGCCAGACAAGGAGCGCCTTGCATGTCACTGAACCTCGAAGTGTTTAAAAACGAGCCGTTTACTGATTTTAGCGTCAAAGAAAACTGCGAACAGATGGAAGCTGCCCTGGCCAAAGTGGCCAGTGAGTTTGACAAAGAATACCCTCTCGTCATCAACGGCGAACATATCACCCTTGATGAAAAAATGCATTCTTATAATCCCTGCAATCTCAAGCAGAACGTTGGGACTTTTCAAAAAGGCACGGCAGATCATGCTGAACAGGCGATTCAGACTGCGTATGAGACTTTTTCAAGCTGGTCAAAAGTGCCGGCAGTTGAGCGTGCCGGTTATCTGTTAAAAGCGGCTGCCCAGATGCGTGAAGAGAAGTTTTATCTGAGTGCCGTGATGGTCTACGAAGTTGGCAAATCCTGGGCTGAAGCAGATGGCGACTTAGCTGAAGCGATTGATTTTCTTGAGTTTTATGCCCGCGAAATGCTGCGTCTGGACGGCCCCCAGCCCGTAACACCTTATCCGGGTGAAAAGAATCATCTGGTTTATGTGCCGCTGGGTGTGGGCGCTGTGATTCCGCCCTGGAACTTCCCGATGGCGATTCTGGCGGGTATGAGCACCTCTGCGATTGTCACTGGCAATACGGTGGTGCTGAAACCTGCTGAAGAATCGATGCTGACGGGCTGGCACTTTATGCGGATTATGGAATCTGTGGGGCTGCCCAAAGGTGTCATCAACTTTATTACTGGTGACGGCGCAGAGCTGGGCAGCCGGATGGTTAATCATCACCTGACTCGCTTTATTAACTTCACAGGCTCAAAAGATGTGGGGCTGTTAATTGCTGAACAGGCTGCCAAACGCACCCCCGAGCAGCGCTGGATCAAGCGCGTGATTGCTGAAATGGGCGGCAAAGACGCCATTGTCGTGGATGAAACCGCTGACATTGAATCTGCTGCAACCGGTATTGTTCAAGCTGCTTTTGGCTTCCAGGGGCAAAAATGTTCAGCTTGCTCACGCGTAATTGCCGTTGAATCGGTCTATGACGAGCTGCTGCAAAAAGTCGCCGATAAAACGCTTGATCTGCAGGTCGGCCCCGTTGAAGATCGCAATATGAACATGGGTGCCGTGATCAATCAGGATTCTGAAGATAAAGTCCTGAAGTATATTGGTATTGGTAAAGAAGAAGGCCGTCTGGTTGTCGGTGGCGAAAAGCTGTCTGATCAAGGTCACTTTATTGCCCCAACTGTCGTCGCTGACGTGGCTTCAGACTCTCGCATTGCCCAGGACGAAATCTTTGGGCCGGTTGTGGCCTTTATTAAAGCCAAAGACTTTGAGCAGGCTCTGGAATACGCCAATAGCACCCCTTATGGCCTGACTGGCGCCCTTTACTCTAAAGACGAAGCCCGTCTGAAGCGTGCTGAAGAAGATTTCTTTGTGGGCAATCTTTACCTCAACCGCAAATGTACCGGTGCCCTTGTAGATGTTCATCCCTTTGGGGGCTTTAATCTCTCAGGCACAGACTCAAAAGCAGGTGGTCGCGATTATCTGCTGCAGTTCCTGCAGGGTAAATCGATTAGCCGTAAAGTCTAAGCGGGCTGTGAGCGAGCTTGTCGGCTATAAGCCACCAGTTACTCGCTACTAGCTTAAATAGGGGCTTCAGATCTGTTTAGATCTGAAGCTCCTGTCTTTATTTTTTTGCTGTAGCAGGCTCATAATAGAGGTTATCGCAAAAACAAACTCGGCTGACAGCAGGGAACTTTTTGTGTTCAAAAGCTGTCGGACACTTCAATGCACTCATTTTGAGGTACTGATCTGGAGGACTGAATATGCGCTGGTTTGCTGCCGTTTTATTGACTTGTGCCCTGTTGGCTCCCTTAAAGGCTGAAGCTTTACCCCAAAGCACCGATGCAATGATCAAACATCTGCAATCCATGGGTTATACCTGTACCAAAGACAATTCAGAGGCTGGGATTGTGATTGCTGAGCACCCCGACCATCTGAACTTTATTTTTTATGAAGGCGGTAACGGGATTGCTTTTTCGGTTTTGTTTAATCTGGAGCCAGAATACAAAGATAACCCGATGCCGGTGCTGCGTAAGTTTAATGAATTGATGGAAAACGATATCTGGTTACCCCAGCTGTATATGTATCAGGCTTCGGATCAGACGCTTAAGCTGCGGATGCAGGCCTGGATGCCAGATACTTACAACCGCGAGGCCTTTTCCAACTTTATGGCGCGCTGGCAAGAAGACACAATGGGGGCCGGCAATACCCTTAAAGACTTTTTTGCCGCTGAATAATCTCGCTTTTTAGCTTCACTTTTGCTCTAAATAACATCAGGCCCTGAATCATTGATTCAGGGCCTGAACATTTTTTTGTTTAGAGCTTAAGCGCTAAGCTTAGCGGCCGGGCGGACGCGGCGGGCCGGGCGGGGGTCCCTGGGGTGGGCCAGGCGGACGACCTTGTGGCGGACCCTGAGGAGGACCAGGCGGACGGCCGGGCGGCGGAGCACCAGGAGGACCACCGGGACGGCCGAGAGAAGCTTCGACGGACTCGATGGTTTTGAGCAGTGCTTCAGCAACTTCTTTGCCGAGAGAATAGGGAATCGCAATGCGGGTATGGACCGGCACGCATTCTTTTTGCAGAGTTTCGACTTCTTCCTGCATGATCGGGGGCAGATAGCCAAAGTCGATGACGACGTTTTCCCGGTCGACTCGGAAACGGAAGAGGTTGGCCGGCTGGCTGAGTGTATCCAGGTCCCGCGCCAGCAGGTCATCAGGAGAGAGGGGTTGTACCATGTGCTGGGTGCTCCTAACCTTACAATCGATTACATTGGAATTGCTACATGCTACCACAGATGCGCTGATTCTGGGAGTGACAGAGTATACCGGAGAGTTGAGAGGCAGGCTGAGTCTCTCGGTTGAGCGTGACTAAGGTTGCGGTTTGAAGGCTGCTTTGCAGCCTGTTTAGTGAGAAAATAGTTAGAAAAAAAGAACTTTTCCAAACCAGCCTAAACCGCAACCCTGCTGCACTCAACAGCGGCACAGCCGCTTCAAACCGTGAGCAAAGCTCACCCTAAACAACACGCCCCGCGTGTGCTCACCCTCTTCCTCTGTTATCATGAAGCATCTTGTTTAGTGAGCTGTAAACAGCATGGAAGCACTTAACTTTATTGAAGGCGCTAAGCCTTTAGATATGCCAGAGCCCGTTAAAGTTGATCCTTGTCCCGAACTGCTGCAGGAATTGATGTCCTGGAAGCCGACCAAAAAGACCGTTCAGAGTGAAATTGAATTTTTGAGCAAATATCTCGAAGCACACGGCTTTGAGCGCGATCGTAAACGTCTGGCTGCCCTTGAGCATTATTTGACGGTTTAGTCGGCTTCGCTAAACACAATTAGTCAGCCGTTACATCTGTGGATAGACGGGTGAGGCCCGTTGGCTGCTCAGCGAAGTGCGTCAGCCTGCGTATGCTTGTTGAACACACATTCTGTCGCGCTGTTCTTTGTTCTAAATAGGGTGCTAAACAGAGTTTAAAAGCTGGGTGCGTCGTCTGCCGCCAGTTTCATCGCGTTCTGAAAGGCCGACTGAGCAGCAGGCCAGTCCTGAAGCTGCATTGAGACAAAGCCCAGTTTTTTCCAGGCATCTGCCATTTCAGGATGAGAGCTCAATAAAGTCTGATAAGCCTGTTTGGCCTGTGGGAAATCCCCTAGCTCTTCATAAAGCCTGGCGCGGTTCCAAAGGCTGTGTTCATGATCAGGGGCAATTTCAAGCGCCTGATGATAAAGCAGCAAAGCGCGATCTTTGGCGCCAATTGACTCATAGACCAAGGCCAGGCAGTTGCAGACATCTGGATCTTGAGGGTCGGCTTTTAAGGCGCGGGTGTAATAGCTGACGGCAATTTCGGGGCGACCCTGCTCAGCGTGAATCCAGCCAAGGCCGGCTAATGCGCAGGCATCATCTGGCAGGACCGCAATCACTTGCTCATAAGCTTTGCGAGCTTTTTGCGGTTGATTTAAACCGTCATAGACGTGCCCCAGGCGATGCCAGCTGCAAAGGCGATAGGTATACCAGCTGCGGGAATTTTTTAGACTCATCTCATAAGCCTGGGCCGCCAGACGAAGATTGCCTGATTCTTCATGAAGATGTCCCAGTTCGTGCCAGGCTTCAAAGTCATCAGGATCGCGGCGCAAACGCTGCTGAAGCTGTTTGATCATGGCCTGTTCTCGAAATGTTCTCATCATGGGTGTCTCTCCTGCCTCTGCAAAACTGCCTGTTCCTGATTTTACTTCGCCACGGCCCTGCAAGTCGAGATGTCACGTGGTGAATGTGAGGGTGAATGTGATAAGGACTTTGAGGCATCAAGCTTGAACTTCCTGCCACGGCTTTCTGCCGTATACGATATGATGATATGCGACGCATCATTGCAACAGTATTTAGAGCACGGTTGCAGCATGTGCAGAGATCGATGTATTTACTCCGCGAAAGGCAAGCTCATGAGCTACGACCACCATAAACTCGACGCCAAGTGGCAGGCGTACTGGGACAAACACAAAACCTTCAAGACCAATAGTCTTGGCAGCAAACCCAAGTATTACGTGCTGGACATGTTCCCCTATCCTTCCGGTCAGGGTCTGCACGTGGGCCATCCTAAAGGCTATGTCGGCAGTGATATTATTGCCCGCTATAAGCGCATGCGCGGGTTTGAAGTTCTGCATCCAATGGGTTGGGACGCTTTTGGTCTGCCGACAGAGCGCCAGGCCGTTAAAGAAAGTATTCATCCGGCTGAAATCACGCGCCGTAACACCGAAACATTTCGAGCTCAGCTGAAAAAAATTGGCCTGAGCTATGACTGGGATCGTGAAATCGACACCAGCAAACCTGATTATTATAAATGGACCCAGTGGATCTTTTTAAAGCTCTACGAAAAAGGTCTGGCTTATCAGGCTGAAGTAGCCGTTAACTGGTGCCCCGCTTTAGGGACCGTATTAGCTAACGAAGAAGTCAAAGATGGCGTGTATGTTGAAACCGGCGACCCGGTTGAAAAGCGCATGATGAAGCAGTGGATGCTCAAAATCACTGAATACGCTGATCGCCTGACCGCTGATCTGGACGAACTCGATTGGCCCGAAAGCTTAAAAGAAATGCAGCGTCACTGGATTGGCCGCTCTGAAGGCGCCCGCGTCAGTTTTAAAGTAGCTGACAGCGAACAGGCCTTTGATGTTTTTACCACCCGTCCAGACACCCTGTTTGGCTGCACTTACGCCGTTTTAGCCCCTGAACATCCGCTGGTAGATAAAATCACCACGGCTGAGCAAGAAGAGCGTGTGAACCTCTATGTCGAAAAAGCCTCTAAGCAGTCTGACCGCGAGCGTATGCAGGGCACCAGCAAAACCGGCGTGTTTACTGGCGCTTATGCGATTAATCCGGTCAATGGCCAGCAAGTGCCCATCTGGGTCGCTGACTATGTACTGGCTTCTTATGGCGTTGGGGCTGTGTTTGCCTGCCCGGCGCATGATGAGCGTGACTGGGAATTTGCGCGTGAGTTTGACCTGCCGATGATTGAAGTGGTGGCCGGTGGTGACATTGATGAAGCCGCTTATACCGGTGATGGCCCGCATGTAAACTCTGAGTTTTTAGACGGCCAGAACATCGACGAAGCTAAAAAATCGATCATTGCCTGGCTGACAGAGCAGGGCAAAGGTGAAGGCCAGATCAACTACCGTCTGCGTGACTGGCTGTTTAGCCGTCAGCGCTACTGGGGTGAGCCTTTCCCGATGGGTGAAGCTGAAGACGGTTCGGTTGTGGCTCTGAGCGCTGATGTGCTGCCGGTTGAATTGCCTTTCCTGGATGATTTATCACCGACCGCTGATGGCCAGCCACCTTTAGCCCGTGCTGAAGACTGGCGTAAAATCAGCGTTAACGGCCAGCATGTGCTGCGCGAAACCAACACCATGCCCCAGTGGGCGGGTTCCTGCTGGTATTATCTGCGCTTTTTAGATCCGCATAACAGTGCTGAGCCCTGGGATCGTGAAATAGAAAAGCGCTGGATGCCCGTTGACCTGTATGTGGGTGGCACTGAGCATGCGACTTTGCATCTGCTCTACGCCCGTTTCTGGCATAAAGTGCTGTTTGACCTGGGCTTAGTCTCAACTAAAGAGCCCTTCCAGCGTCTGTTTAACCAGGGCAAAATCCAGGCCCGCAGCTATCGCGATGCTCGTGGCAAATACTACTACCCCTCTGAAGTCGAAGCCCGCAGCTATGAAGGCGCTAACGGCCAGACCCAGGAACAGTGGTTTGTTAAAGGCACAGACACCCTGCTTGAGACCCGCGTCGAAAAGATGAGCAAGAGCAAACACAACGTAGTCACACCGGATGAAACCATCGCTGAATACGGCGCTGACTCGCTGCGTCTGTATGAAGTGTTTATGGGTCCGCTTGAAGATGACGCCGTCTGGCAGACTGAAAACATGTCAGGTGTCCGTCGCTTTTTAGATCGCGTCTGGCGTCTGTATTACCCTGAAAAAGTGGTCAAAGGTGAAACCCCGCTGCAGCTCGAGCGCCTGCTGCATAAGACGATTCAGAAAGTGGGCGATGACCTCGACCAGATGCATCCCAACACGGCTGTCAGCGCGATGATGATCTTCATCAACGAAGCAACCCGTGTTGGCTTTTTGCCCGATAACATGAAGTCGACCTTTGCTCGACTGCTGGCGCCTTTTGCGCCTCACGTCGCTGAAGAGTTCTGGGAAACCCTCGGCAATAAAACCAGCATTGCGCTGGCTGACTGGCCCAAATTTGATCAGGAAATGACTTTGGATAAAGAAGTCGAAATTCCGGTTCAGATCAACGGCAAAATGCGCGGTACAATTATGGCCCGCGCCGGTGCTTCTGAAAACGAAGCCCGCCAGGTGGCTGAAGAATCTGAAGCGCTTCAGAAGTATCTTGAAGGTTTTGAGATTGCCAAAGTGATTTTTAAAACCGACCGGATGCTGAACTTTGTTGTGCGGCCGCCGAAAAAAGAGGCCTAATAAGCCAGTTGTTGGTTGCTTGTAACGACTAACGAGTTAACTAAAAGATTTTTCCCCAGACTTTAGAGAAATTCTAAAGTCTGGGGAATTTTTTTGCTTGAGTGGGTTTCAGTTTTTAGACAAGAAAAAAAGCCGGATGGAGTCACCCGGCCATGCACATTGACTGGAGGAATACAGCCGTGTTGGCATGGTCGGTGCTTTGATTCCCAAATAAAATGACCTGATCAGGGACATTAAGTCTGGAGGACGATAGAGTGTAGAGTAGCCATACTTTGATGTTGCATGTTTAGGCTAGCAGGATTTGTTGATTAATTTCAAGGGCTCGCTTCGTATTTTGTGTTTAGAAGCTGTTTAAAAGGCCTTCAAATGCCGTTTAGAGCTGATTTAAGTTAAAAAGCGCTTGATCTGCGCCACGGCTTCTGGTACACGGCCTTCTGTGCGCATTCTGGCTGCAAATTCTTCGGCGCGTTTGGTATAACGCTGAGTTTCAGCTAAGGCTTTAAGGGCATAATTGAGTTTGTCTTGAGTGAGTTTGCGCTGGCTGATGGGGCGCGGGCCGCAGCCCATGCCAAATAAGCGCTGGGCCCAAAAGGGTTGATCGCCAAAAAAGGGCAGACCTAAACCCGGTACACCTGCTGCTAAACCGGCATGAGTGGTGCCAGCTCCGCCGTGATGCACCACAGCTGACATTTTAGGAAACAGCCAGCTATGGGAAATATGTTCAACTGTAAACACATCATCGTGTTCACCCAAACTCATGCCGCCCCAGCCCTGATGCAGGATCCCTCGCAGTTTATTGTGTTGAAGCGCTTCAAGCACCCACTGGCTGGTTTTTGCTGGGTCTGAACTCGCCATGCTGCCAAAGCCGATATACACAGGTTTGGGGCCATGCTCTAAAAACTCAGTCAGACCTTCAGGTGGGGTAAAGTCGTGT
>CAJYHH010000529.1 GCA_913773825.1 Candidatus Sericytochromatia bacterium
CTCTGAGAATATAGTGTAGGCGTTTATGAGCCGCTGCCAGCGCGTGCTGAGCTTCAATGAGATCACTGAGGTTGCGAAAAGCCGTAACGGCTCCAAACAGATGTCCCTGTTCATCTTTAAGGGGAGCAGCTGTTACCAGCAAATAGCGTTTGAGCCCTGCTGGTGTATAAACCACCAGATGAAAATCCTGAACAGATTCACCGCGTAAAGCGCGCCAGAGTGGAATCTGATCAGCCGGAAGCGGCGTCAGTCCATCAGCGTAATAAGCTTGAAATTGAGAAATCCACTCCTCTGGCAGTCCGGGCATCTCTGCTTCCCCCAGCATCTCAACGGCAGCTGGATTGATGGCCAGCAGCGCTCCACTGGCGTCTACAACGATAATTCCCTCACCCAGACTCGACAATAAAATCTCAAGATGACCTAAATCAATCCGCTCTTGCTGTATCAGCCGGGCGGAGATTAAGCTCTCAACCATTCTTCACAACCCTGCATAGATATAGCGTCTATTAGCTCATTCTAAAAGACTCTTGCCAATTTGGCAATAAAAATTTTCTGAATGATGTATGAGTCACAATCCTGTTAAAAGCTTTCTGATATGAAGCTGCCGTTGTTTGATGCCCTTATATGGGCTTGGCAAAATCATTTTAATCACTGATTTTTGACAAAAGAGTTTTTACAAATCAAAGCCTTATGAAACAACGTATTATGGATAAATACCTGAACAGTGAGTAAGTTTTGGGCTGCTTAAGCAGTATGTTAGTCAAAATAGTTTTTTGAGAACATCACAGCCGTTTTTGTCTGTTCTCAAAAATGCTGCAAGGCTTACCTAAACATAAAACATATCGCGTTTTTTATGAAGATCTTTAGGCTTGACTTAGGCGCTGAATCATCTTTTGCCCAACTCCTTTGGGCAGCTCGAGCTCGAGTTTAAAACCTGTGACTGCAAAAGTAATCACATCTGTATCGGTCCAGTCGGAAGCGGTCATGACCCAGGGGCCGGTTTCTCCAGCAAAATGCAGCAGCTGGCGTTTACAATGCATAAAAGGGATGTGCACTGTCAGTTCTGAATGGGGATTAAGATCCACAATTGTTGTACCAGAGAGCAGATTGACTTTTAAGCGCATAGCCAGACCTGTTTGTTTAGTAAGACGAGGTTCAGAAAAAAGCGCTCTGAGCGCCCTGGAAGCCGCAGGGGGGAGAAATAAGCTAAGATCGAAAGCTGCTGTTTCATATGAGAGCACATCGCCTTGCTTAAAAGGCTGGGGCGTCAGGATCAAAGGCGCATTGATCTCAGGCAGGGTAATCCGGTAGATATCTCCAGCCAGATGAGACGGCTGCTCTGCAAACTGAGGCTGCTGGGCTCTCAGATTTTCAAATCTAATGCCGCTTATGTGCCCATTTAGCTCAAAGCTGGCTTTGCCCTCACTTTTTAGCCATCCGTTTCGCTCTTCAAATGCAGGCATCTAAACGTCTCCACTTGCTGACTTTAGCGTTTATCACTAGCCTACGCAATGCTTGAGACCTTGGATAGATAAAAGCCTTTCTTTTCACTTGATTTTAATCTATGTCAGATGGTTCAGACGCTAAAATCAGTCAACCAGTTCAGCCAGTTCAGCCAGATAAACTAAAAAGTCACTGAGCTCTCAGTTTTGCAACAAGATTTCTGTTTGGGGCTTAATGCTGATATCTAAAGCTGATATCTAAATAGGCATAGACTTAAGCCAAAGCCGCTACACGATGACTGATTTGTGAGTCTAAAAGAGGGTTTGACATTAGTTTGAGTAGACTGTCTTGACCAGCTTGACCGGGAAGATTTTGCTGATTCTGAGCGTGAGCTAAGTAAATGCCACAGGCTTGTGCCAGGTCATGCAGCAGATTTAGCGTGTTTTTTTCTGCAAAACTGTCTGCTGGTGAGGGTGTCTGTGGTGATTTCTGCAGCTGGCCTGTGGCCGTTTGAATTAAAATGCTCAGATCCTGATGAGGCGTCGAAGATTCACGTATCAGCTGGGCATGCATCAGCCGGCCCTGATTCAGCCAGATCACTCCTTTAAACCAAAACTGCTGAGAATCTTCATCTTGCGCTTTGATCTTGAGGGCACCTGTAAAGCCTGCGGCGATCTCATGTTGGATACCCAGCAGCAAGCCATAATGTTTAAAACGACCATCTGATTCAAGATACATCTGTTCTGACTGGTGAGCTTTGGACAAGCGTAGACCTTCCAGTTCACCTAAGGTCTGAAGAACATTTATGGGCAGACTTGGTCGGCTTATGATCAGCTGGGTCCGATTTAGATTAGCATTTAAGTTGGCGTTATGACTCAATTCACAGGCCAGTTCCTGTAGGCGATAAGCAATCTGCTTGGCCGTCTGGATGCGAGCAGCGGCTTCTTTATGCAGGCAGCTCATCATCAACTCAGCTAGTCCGGCGTGTAGCTCTGGCTGGACTTCAAGCGGATGTTTTGCTTCCTGGTTAAAAATCTGCAGAATCATGGCGGCTGGGCTGACGCCGTCAAAAGGCAATTGCCCCATCATCACCTCGTACATCACTATCCCTAAAGAGTAAATATCGCTGCGTGCGTCTGCTTTAGCGCTGTTATAAAGCTGT
>CAJYHH010000530.1 GCA_913773825.1 Candidatus Sericytochromatia bacterium
AGCCATAGTGCCACTTGACTTCACCTTTACGATTGAGACGGATAATGGCGTTATGATTGCGGTCCAGACAGTAAAGGCGAATACTGCGAACGTCGGCATCTTCTTTTTGGAAAATTTCAGAGGGCTGAAAAGTATCCAGCGAAAGCTCTTGTTGCAGACTACGCTTTTGCTCAAGTTTACGATCTTCAATTAAGGCACGCAGACGGTCAGCAGCATTAATCGTTTTACCGTCATCTTCATCTTCAAGCATTGAAGCATCCATCATCATGCGCGCTTCAATCAACTTTTGCATACGTTTAAAATTGATTTTTTGCGACAGACGGGCTGGGCGCATATGCCCATGATCCACCAGCTTATAAACACGGTGTTCAACGCCATTTTCATCAATAAAGACTTCTGGCTCATCTACACGCGGCTGAAAAGCCAGTTGATCAATCATCGAATACCAGACCAGAGAGTTCTGGGACAGACGCACCTGAATCATTTTGTCTTCATCGATAATCATGATGTCTTTATTGATCATTCTGATCATTTTAAGCGGCGAGACAACCCTGAATTTTTCATCAATGGCGCGAGTAAAATACAGTGTTTCATGAAGAATTTCACCGCTTGGATCAAGCTCTAGCAGGCGATAATTACCAGAGTCCAGAATCAAGGTATTTTCGTTAAATAAACGCTGAGCAGCAGTGGGTTTATTTAAACCCAGTTTGGCTCCAAAAACAGTTTTAAGCGTGCCGTCATTTTTAAATTCTAAGACGCGATTATTACCTGTATCAGCAATCAAATAAGTCTCGTCATGGGTAAACTGCACGTCACTTGGGGCATTTAAATGACGACCATCGCCACCTGATTCACCATGAACGCCAAATTCTTTCAGAATCTCGTGCTTGCGATTGACCTCAATCACACGATGATTGCCTTGATCCACAATCAGCAGGCGCATGGCATTCAGACTTTCATCAACCGGGACATAATAAGTAACTTTAGCTGGCTCTTTTAACTCATGCTCAGCACTTTTCTGGCTATCAAAGCGCCAGAATACTTTACCGCGCGAGCCGACTTCCATCACCTGGTGGCCATCGCGGTCAACCATCAAAACATTATTATTCGGCAACCAGAGCGCATCCACAGGATAATCAGCAGAAAGCTGATCCGGGTCCAGATTCCAGACTACATACTTATAGGGATTGAGCTGCAACAGGCGTAATCCCTGCGGGTCAGGCATCACAAGATGACCCATCGGCAGATTGGCAATTGCCTCAGCTGAAGCAATGCGGCGCTTATAGGCCCGATCAGGGCTTTCAACTTCAAAACCACAGGCATCACAGTCCCAACTGCCTAATAGCGGCTGTTTACAGTTGGGGCAGTTACTTGGAACGGTTTTTAATGTTGAATGTTTAACGGTTTCGCGCAGATCCAGCATCATCAAAATCGCTTCACGCAAAACGGCCGTCTGAAGATTTCGGCCTTCAAACAGAGAGTCAATCTGAACAATGGTCGAGTCGTATTCTTCAAGCTCTAAGCGCGCTTTTTCTGCTTCAGCCCGCAGACGATCCATAACATCGTCATAGCCCGAGATATCTTCATCAATCTGCTTTTGAAAAGTATTGACGAGAATATCCATAATTTCTGCCACAGCTTCAGGCGGCAGCTCAATTTTTTGCGATTTTTTAGGCTGAACGTTTAGAGACTTATCTGGATCTTCTGGCAAAGTCAGAGCGATATTAATCTGCTGAACTTCAATAAACTCGGGTTCTTTTTCAAGCTCAGGCTCTGTCTCTTTAGAAGTTGCTTCCTGAGATTCTTCATCCTCGTCATCAGCCCCTGACTTTTCTTTTTTAGCCCGAGGCATTTCTTCTTCTTCAATTTCTTCGCCAAGCTGCTGCATCAGCTCACGTTTAACGGTCCAGAGTTCACGCGCACTGACTAAAGAAGCCTGACGAATTAACTCTTCTAGCGGCAAAGTATAAGACCGCAGAGGATTTTGTAAAGCATAAGTCAGCTGAAAAGGCTTATGTCCGTCTTTAAACGAATAACGTCGCAGCGTCTTACCCTGGCGAGCATCAATCACGGTGACAACCGGTGTAAAGGGATTGGGGTCATTCAGATAGCTCATCACCAGCAATAAATTGCCATCAGGTGAAACACTGAGCAAATCACAGGGATCGCTACTATCAGCCTTAAACAACTGACCTTTAAGCTTAATCGTCTTATCTGCTTCCCAGTTATCTGTCCGGACATAAGACAGGGCTTCATTCGGTTTAACGCTGATTAAATAAAGATGTTTACCATCAGGCGCCATCACCAGGTTGCCAAGGATGCCTAAACCGACCCGCTCACGCGTCAACTCAAGGCTGCGCAGATCCAAAATCTGCAAGCTGGCGGTCATATTGTCGGTAATATAAACCCGCTCTTTGGCTTCATCAATCGCCAGATTCAGAGTCTGGGTGCGGCCGCTGTCGCGCAGAATAACCGTACCTTTGACATCATAATTGCGAGCTGTATCAATAACCGTAACCGTACCCGCACCTCGGTCAATGACACACAGCCATTTACCGCTGGGTGAAAGATACAAGTCATAAGGCGTAGACTGAGGTTTGCCTTTATAAACACCGCCAAAAATCGCCTCACTGCCTAAAGCCAGATAATCTGTATTCAGACGACCTTCGTTATATAAAAAAGTCTTGTCTTTAGAACGCACCAGGCCGTATTGGGCCTGGGTCTGCCAGTCTTGATCACTTTGACGATTGCCATCATCATCAACTACCACCAGATGGGTGCCCCAGCGCTCCCAGTCATTGGCGTTAAAGGGCTGACTGCCAGCTGTATGATTAATCGGAATCCGTTTTTTTTCTTCACCCGAAGGAAAATCTTTAATCACGAGTTCTCGGCGCGAAAGATCCGCTAACATCGCCACACCTTCAATTTGGTGCTGATGCTGTTTAAAAGCTTCACGCTGCTTAGCGATCAGTTCACGCATCGCCTCGGCATCAGCGAGCCCGCGCTCAGCCAGAGCCTCGAGCAGCAGATCATCCGTCATTCGTGATTTGGCCATGCCATTTTATCCCCTTGAGTTGCTAACAAGTTGCTAACGGATCTGGGAGTCGTTTTGGACGCAGTTAAGCAAGCATCCCCACGATTACCATCATAGTACAAAACGAGGCCAATCCGAAGCCTCGCCCAAATGCATCAGCCCTGAAGGGCCTCTGAGAACCCTAATCTGAATCTGTTTTTTTATCAGATACGTCACCGCTGTCTGGCTGCGAAAAATAAAGCGGTTTAATAACACTCCAGAAGCCCGTGATCAAGCCAAAAAACGTCATACCCAGCATCCACCAGGGCTGCGTTTTAAACTGCTGGTCAATGTAGTAGCCGATAAACAGACCCAAAACAACCGGCCCAACCATTTTATAAGCCGTATCCAAGCTTGCGACAGGCCGTGTTGTGGGTTGTGGGGACGACTTGATGGGTTGTGGCTTATTGCCAGGCCTATCTGTGGGGTTTGGGCTCGGCTCCATATTCAGCTTGATGCTCACTTTCCTTGAGTCTGACTGTATTCTATCACTGGAGCAAATTATCTGGCCTTGCCAGGGAGTGACAAGGTACCATGAGGGCAGACATTTAACTTTGAGGCTGTTTTTAACCATGACCCGACATTTTATGCTGGCAGTCTGCCTGGGGCTCTTGCTCTCAGGCCCTGCCCTGGCCCAGCCGGCCGAGAATCTTCCCGAAAGCTTTCCGACTGTCACCCCGTTGCCACCTAAACCACCGGTCAGCGCAACCCCTGAGCCTATAGAACCCACCGCGGTTCCCACTCAGGCGCCGACACCTACTCCAAAGCCCACACCTGTGCCGCAACCCACCCCAACATCCAAACCCACGGC
>CAJYHH010000531.1 GCA_913773825.1 Candidatus Sericytochromatia bacterium
ATCCCATCATTTGCTCCCAGGACAGCCGCCCTGAGCCAACCGATGCGTTCTGCACGATGGCGTTCCTGATGCATAATTTCCTCATATTTTGGCTAGAGTTTAGGATCATCAGCCAGAGATCTGCTCGTGCCACAAAAAGTTCTGCTTTAGAATCTCAACGGTACAAAGCTCATGATACAAAGTTTTTATTATCGACTCGATAGACTGGACTAAAAATATCTGATATTTGGATCTGACCTTAGTCAGCAAGTATGCTGTTTTATCTTTTTGTAGAAGGTCTGTTTTTTTATGCGCTTATCCCTGTTATTTGGCGTGTTGTGCGCGTGTCAGTTGTTTTGTAGTCCGATGTCTGCTCAAGAGACACTTAAGCCATTCGATGAGCCTAAGCTGAAAACAGAAACAGAAGTCAGTTTGGTCCAGAACTATCCACGTTTAAGCGCCTCAGCCGAGCTGGGATTTTTGAGCGTGTTGTCTCATACTGTTCAGCTGAGCCAAAACAATACGGTTTTTGATTATCGTCGTGATGGTGGCCAGGACACCTTGTTTACCGTGACAAAATGGATGCTTGATCTGGAGTTAGATCCTCATCATAGCGTGAGCTTTCTTTACCAGCCCCTGAGTCTTTCGACGCAGGTGGCGTTAAAAGAAGATATCCGTCAGGACAATCTAAGCTTTGCCAAAGGCACGCCGATGCGTCTACTCTATGACTTTCCTTTTTTTCGGGCCAGCTATCTCTATGATTTTAATCCTGATCCCTTTGAAGAATTAGCCGTGGGGGCTTCACTTCAATTGCGGGATGCTGTGATTGAATTTGCAGCAGCCAATGGCCAACAAGGCGTCTTTCGCTCCAATGTCGGGCCTGTACCCGTACTCAAATTTCGCTCCAGACATCGCATCAATGAAACCTGGTGGTGGGGCAGTGAAATAGACGGATTTTATGCGCCGGTGAGCCTGCTCAATGGCAGTACGACCAATGTTGTCGGCGCCATCCTGGATGCCAATCTGCGTGCAGGTTTTAAAATGAATGAGCAAATTTACCCATATGCCAATCTGCGTTATCTGGGCGGTGGCGGCTCGGGTACCGGTAATGAGCGTGAAGGCCAGGGTGATGGGTATAGTGACAACTGGCTGCACTTTCTGGTGTTGACGCTCGGGGTACGTACCAGTTTGTTTTAGTGCCAGCCATGATTTTATTAACCTGATTAGGGTGCCTGGGCACCCTAATCAAGGTGAATTAGAAGGTGATTTAGTTAATACATTTAAAGCCGTATTGTGTTTCCAGGTTTCGAACAGAGCTACGGACAAACTCAAGCTGTTGCTGAGCTTGGGCCAGATTACCCTGAGACATGGCCATCTGAGCCAGCGTGGCGCGATCCGTGATGGTAGATGAAGTCGATGCTGCTGCTGTACCCGAATTATTGACACATTCCGCAATTCTGCGAATCTCGGCTGGGGGATCGTTTTCTGTGGTTGCGGGTGTGGCCGAAGGTGAAGCGCTCACTGTTGCAGAGGGACTTGCGCTTGCAGATGGGCTTGCAGATGGGGATGCGGAACTTTGAGGAGTATTAGGACTCTCTGACTGACAAGCTGTTAAATGGATTAAACCGAGGGC
>CAJYHH010000532.1 GCA_913773825.1 Candidatus Sericytochromatia bacterium
TAAGCGTCGTAAATTTAAAAACATCATTATCCATTATAGCGTTTATGGCGTTAGCAGAATTTTATAAAAAGAAGGCAGAGGCGTTTAACGGCCTCTGCTTTAGTTAAAGTCAGTTTTTAACTGGCTGAAGCGGTGACCGTAACAGGAATAGTGGTTGAGACACCTTTGTAGCTTACGGTAATGGTGGCGCTACCAGTTGATTTAGCTGAAATGACGCCGCTTTGGTTAATCGTTGCAACACTTGTGTCAGAAGATGACCAGGTCACAGCTTCGCGGTTGTTGAGAATACCAGTATTTCCATCCTGGAGCGTCACCACAATTGTTGCAATGGTGGCTGAATTATTAACCACAATCGTATAAGAAGCGGGTGAAACTGAAATTGCTTTGATCTCAGTTGAGGGTGTTGGCGTTGGACTGGGTGTGGGCTCTGGGGTTGGGGTCGGAGTGGGCGCCGGTGTTGCAGCCGGTGCCGTAACGTTGACGGTAACCGATTTGCTGACATTGCCCAGGCGCAGCGTAATCTGGGTGCTTCCAGCTCTCACACCTGTGATGTTTCCATCGGCTGAAACGGTTGCGATGCTAGTATCAGAGGAGCTGATGCCAAAGAGATTAAAGTTTTTGGCAACCGTTGTCTGCTCGTTGTTCTGGACCAGTAAAACCAGAGACAATTTGGTGCTGCTACCAACGCTGACGCTGATGGGATCGGGATCTACGCGCAGTTCTTTAATGGCTTCAGGATCGCTGCTTGTGGTGCTGGTACTGTTTGCTGCAGCACTGGGAGAAGCGCTGGCACTTAGCCGGGTGTTAAGCTGAGCAATTTGCTGCTCAAGGCTGGTCAGGCGAGTTTCAGTGGCTGTTGAAGTGCTGCTGTTGGGGGTAGGTGAAGAACAAGCACTCAGAGGCGTCAAGCTGAGCATCAGAGTTGGGATTAAAGCAGGAAGCAGTCGAGAAGTTTTCATAATAGAATTCCTTAGATACTTTAAAATGCTTGAAAATAAATTAAAAATGTTTGAGTAATGGCTTTAAAAATGTCTCCAGCAGAGGACTTTTGGCAGCCTGTCTAGACAAAGCTGACAAACAGTCATGGCGTATCCCTTTTTACCATGTGAGTTAAGGGGAGACAAGCGGCCTTTAAAGGCGTTTATTTGAGCTCTGATTCTGAGTGCGACGAACGTTTAAGCCAGGTATAGCGCGAGGTTTGATCGCTAAAGCCTGTTCCCAGAGTGCACGAACCTGACGAATATCTGCCAGCAAAAGGCCAAGCTCGTTTGGATCTGTTTGTTGTGGGCGAAACTGATTGCTCAGGCGCTTTATTACAGGCCAATGAGCGCTTAA